>JBDTLQ010000142.1:0-7638 GCA_039934715.1 Ignavibacteria bacterium
ACGCCCAACATAGATTATAGCGTTGATTATTCAACAGGTACAGTTGTAATTAAAAATAATGCGGCATTATTATCGCAGGATCTGAAAATTTCTTACGAGACAAATGATCTATTCACTTTAGCTTCGAAAACATTTCTTGGACTCAGAGGTGATTATAGAATTTCAGAAAAAAGCCGGCTGGGATTTACATTTGTAAATTTAAAACAGGAAACTCTTAATGATAAAGTAAGAATTGGTGAAGAGCCTACAAACAATACAATGTTCGGTCTGGATTTCACAACTGAGTTTCCTACAAAATTACTTACAAACATTGTTAATCTTCTTCCGGGCTACAATACAAAGGTACCATCCTTCATACAGCTCAGAGGCGAGATCGCAGCAATCAATCCGGATCCCAATACAAAAAAAAGTATCATACCTCAGGATAATAATGAAGCGGTCGCTTACATTGATGACATGGAGGGTGCAAAGAAGGTCATATCACTTGGAGGAACATATAATACATGGACAATAGGATCCGTTCCGCTGGATAATACTATAGGACCGACGGACAGTTTGACATTTAAACAGTCAAAAAGAGGAAAGTTGAAATGGTACAACATTTCTAACAGTGAGCTTCTCACAAATATTTATATCAATAAGGATGTTCAGACCAGTCAGAACACCATTACACCTTTTTATATTGTTTACAATCCGCAGAGGCGTGGTACCTATAATTATAACGGAAAATATGATACCATTCCCGATAAATCAACTTCATGGAACGGGATAATGAAATATCTCAACACAACCAGCAATGACCTTGTGAATGAGAACATTAATTTCATCGAGTTCAGCATGAAGATAGAAAAGACAGCATCTACGGGTTCGGGAAAACTTATCATTGATCTCGGAAACATAAGTCAGGATGCTATCCCGAATAAAGTTTTAAATACTGAAGATACACTGGGTAACGGAGAGCTCAGGCTGCAGGATGACCTTGGTGTGGATTATAAATCTGATGATGATGAGCGTGCAATATATCGGGCTCTCAATGGAGGTGAAAACCCGCCCGCAGGAGAGTTCACCGACCCTGCTCTGGATAATAATAGTTCAACGGGTGCAGTCGACTACAATATAATTAACGGAACACAGAACAATCTGAATTTTGAAGGAGGCAGAAGACCTGACACCGAAGATCTTAATAAGACAAGCAATGTCAATAACGGGAATGATTATTTTCAGTTTGAGATAAGTCTTGATACTGCAAATAATCCTTACATTGTAGGAGAAGGAAAGGAAGGGTGGAGACAGTTCAAGGTCCCGTTGTCCGAATTCAAAAGATCTTACGGCAACGCTGCATTCACTAATATTCAATTTGCCAGAATGTGGATCACGGGTGTAGCTGATTCAATTCGTCTTTCAATGTATGACATCAATCTTACCGGTAATCAATGGGTGAAGCAAAACAAGACCGATACAACTTACAATATCACAGTAGTCAGCATTGAAGAAAATTCAACCGTATACAGAAGTCCTATTGAAGGTGACGCGCTGAGACAGACTGTAAGAGGGCAGAATAATGTAAATACAAAATCAAATGAACAGTCACTTTCTCTTGAAGTGAATAATCTTACAAACGGTGTCAGAAAAATTGCAAGAAAAGATTTCAGCTCAGCTCCTATTGATCTTTTCAATTACAGGGCAATGAAATTATTTGTCAATGGAGATCCTTCGTTCAATTATACAAATGAAGCGATATACGATGCTACTATGGTGATAAGATTTGGAAATGATTCGAATAACTATTATGAATACCGTGCGCCGGTTCATCCTGACAACAGGCCCGGCTCTCCTTGGAGCAATCTTAATGAGGTCACCATCAATTTTAATGATCTCACAAAAATAAAACTTGCACGGGACAGCACCAATGTTCCTGTTCAGGATTCTGTAGGCAACGGTCCGCCGGGCGCCGAATATAAAATTTTCGGAAACCCCGATCTGCAATCGATAAAAGAAATAATACTCGGTGTTGAGAAAAACAGAAGCGCTCTTAATACTTCAATTTCCGGAAGTGTCTGGTTTAATGAGCTCAGGCTAGTAAATGTAATCGATAATGATGGTATCGCATTGAATATCAGTTCCAATATACAATTCGCCGATCTTCTCAATTTAAATTTTGCACTATCAAAGACCGATCCTTTCTTTCATTCGCTTGATACGAGAATAGGGTCACGGACTACGGGACTCTCATGGGATTTCAGCGCTACACTCAATCTGCATAAGTTTATCAATAACATGTTTGCATCTATTATATCGGAAGAGTGGAGCAATTTCATTACTCTGCCGATCACGTTCAGACATACGGAAGGCATGGTCAATCCGAGATACTATCCGGGTACTGACATAGAATTGGAGAAAGCGGCTGAAGAAAGATACATCAGGGTTCTGCAGCAGACCGGAAGTATAGATCAGGCACTAATTGCCAGTGACAATATTAAGAAAGAGGCGCAGACACTTACCGTTCGAAATAATATCTCGATCACCGGAATGCAGTTCAATCTTCCGAGCAATAATTTTTTGATAAAGAGTATTTTCAATAAGCTCCTTTTCAATTTTAATACTGACTTTGGAAATTCAAGAGATCTTACATTTGAAAGTAAAAATGATTTCAGATACAGCGGCGGTGTGTCGATCGGGACTGATTTTGGTTTAAGCGATAAGTTTAATATTAATCTCGGGAACTTGCTGTCCTTCGGAGATAAATATAAGACAGCAAAATTATATTTCTTTTTCCCGTTCATTCCGCTCGCGCCTTTGTTCTCAAATAATTTCAGTGCCGCCACCGACTTTAACAGGTCACGGATTGAATCCAAACAAAGGAAATTTACATCGAATGATTTTACTACAAGAGACTTCAAAGCAAACAGAGGATTCCGGTTCGACTGGAAATTTATTGAGAACTGGGTCCTTGATATAGGCGGTAATTATGATTTCCGGGCCGGCAGTGATCTGACACCGTTTGAACTGCAGAATGACAGCGTACAGCGTTCGGGAAGTGAAATATTTGATGCTATATTTTTTAATAACGGACTGGTTAATTTCGGTAAGGATCTCGATTACATCCAGACCGTAGCAATCAACCCAAGATTCAACTTACCCTATCTCGACAGGTTTCTGACACTGAGCGGAAACTATACCGCAAGATACGGTTGGGTGAATCCGAATCAGAATGTTAATGTCGGTTTTAATACAACTGTCGGAAGCTCTATAGTTTCATCGGCTACCTTTAAGCTGCAGGAGATCTTTTCAATGTTCGGAGGAGGCACCGAAAGCAAGCTGCAGGCAAACGGAGTTTCAAAGGATACCATTAAACAGGAGGAAGGGAAAAAGAAAAGCTTTGCCGATATACTAAATATCTTTAAGACCTTTGTTCCCGGGGACATAAATGTAAGCTTTACACAGAACAATGCAGTCGCAAATGGCGGAGTGATCGGACATCCGGGATTTGGAAACTTCTGGTTCTATCCTACTGCGAAAGATGAATACGGACCTTCAAGAACTTATCAAATGGGATTCAGCCTTTATCCCGGACAGCGTGCGCCAAATCTTACGCAGATAGGAGACAGCTATCTCCAGGCAAATGAATTGTCTTTTACTTCTAATATCAAACCAATATTTCCTGAGTCGGTAAGCATGTCACTGAATTTTAAAACAAGCTGGGGTTTCACTAATAGTCTGATCTATACTTCCAATGGAGTTGGTGACATAGGATTCCCAACTAGCAAAACGAGCGCGGTGACAAATGGTAACACCATTTTCTTTGCGGGTGATGTGAAGAAATTTAGCTTCGACTATGATGTTAATAATCCTACTTTAAACAGAGTAAATCTGACGAATGAATTTAAGAATCAGATAAGCTCATTCCCATTCCCGAACTGGAGTCTTACGATTAATGGCCTTGAAAAATTTCCGCTGTTCGCTCAGTTCGCGACATCAGTGACACTTGACAACAGTTTTGTTTCGGAATACAGGGAAAGCAAGTTGATCGACATCAATGCCATCGATATTCCTAATTCACAATCTGTCACTCAGGCATTCAGTCCGCTTCTCGGTCTTAATTTTAATTTTAAAGAAGTGCTGGGAGGAAGTCTGAACTCTACATTCAGAATAAATAAAGGAGTGACAAATAACCTTAATCCGATTGGTGCGTCAATTCAGACACTCAACACAAGTGAATGGAGTATCAACGCTAACTTCGCGAAGACGGGATTTAATCTTCCTCTCTTCGGTCTTTCACTTCAGAATGATATAACATTCGCTCTGACTGTTTCAAAACTTCTCAATGAACCTATAAACTATGAATTAGGGACAGGAAGGCTGGTGCCTGTTGCGGGTAACGGATCATCAGTGATGACGATCAATCCTTCAGTGCAGTATTCGCTGAGCTCCAAAGTTTCAATGCAGCTGTTCTACAAATACATAAACACACAGCCGACAGGATCGACTGTAACCACTGTTCCGAGAACATCCAAAGAAGGCGGATTGAACATAAGGATCACGATCCAGTAGACGCGAGACGTAAGACGTAAGACGCGAGACGCGAGATGTAATTTGACGATTCACGATTCACCATTCACGATTCCCTATTCACGATTCACCATTCACTATTCCAGATTGATCTTTATTTCTCCCGAGATGATCTTGTTTCTTATTATGTCTAACTTCTCTTTTACTTCGGCCGGAATTAACTTTTTATTATTCTCATCATAAACTATCCCGACACCGTCATCCTTAAGTCCGAATGTTTTTATACCGCCGGTAAATTTATTTTCTTTAAAATCTTTTATAGTCTGAAATACAGCCTGCTCGACCTTCTTAACCATGCTGGTTAATACAAAACCCGGAGCTTCCTTTTGCTGATCCATGTCAACTCCAATGGCAAGCTTGTTCAACTCTCTTGCGGCTTCAAACAATCCAAGACCCGACAATCCCGATGCATGATAAATTATATCCGCGCCTTTTGAATACTGGCTGAGGGCTATTTCCTTTGCCTTACCGGGATTTTTAAAGCCATCGGGAGCAACGCTTACATAAGCTGAAAACACCCTGCATTCCGGATCGGTGTAGATCACTCCTTGTTTGTATCCGTCTTCAAATTTTTTGATCAACGGAGATTCCATACCGCCAATAAATCCTACTTTTTTTGTCTGAGATAATAAACCCACAAGTGCCCCTGCAAGAAACGAGCCTTCTTCTTCCTTGAATTCGATCGCTTCGATATTGCTTAAGATGGTTTTAGACGGATCAACCGCATAGTCCACGCACGCGAATTTTTTATCCGGAAATTCCTTTGCAATGTTATTAATATCATCTGTGAAAATAAACCCGATCCCGAAAATGAGACCGATATCATTTTTACTTGCAAGCTTTCTTAAAGAGGATTCCCTGTCCGCACCGTCACCCGGATCAATGGCTTCAAAGTCGACACCGAGTTTGCTCTTCGCGAGCTCGAGTCCCTGGTATGCGGCGTCATTGAATGATTTGTCCCCTCTGCCCCCGATATCAAATACAAGTCCGACTTTTAAATCTGAATTCGAAGTGCTTTCCTTTTTAGTGTCGGTGTTATTATCGGTTGTTTCCTTCTTTCCGCACGAGCTTGCAATTAACAGGGCAAATATAAAAAGGCAGACAAATGATTTTTTCATAAATGATTTTTAGTTATAAATTAAATTAATTCTTTACGTGATTCAACATTTACAACATGATGCAGTCGGCATCGTGCTTCATAATGATTCTTTTCACCAATGAGTATCTTCTCGGAGCTTTCGGAATTTCTCTGTGTCCTGTTAGCGGGAGCGCCGCATACAACACATACAGCAAGAGTTTTGCTTATGTATTCCGCTATTGAAAGAAGCTGCGGGATCGGTTCGAAAGGCTCTGCACGGTAATCCTGATCAAGCCCCGCCACTATCACTCTCTTTCCCGAATCCGCAAGGTCCTGTACCACCTTTATAAGATTGTTATCAAAGAACTGCGCTTCGTCTATGCCGATGACCTCAACATCAAAACTTTTTTCCATTATTTCTTCCGCATCATTGACAACTTCGGAGGGATATGACTGTTCATTATGAGAGACAATTTCAAATTCACTGTATCGGGTATCGATCTTCGGCTTAAAGACCTTTACTCTTTGCCTGGCTATTTCCGCACGGCGTATCCTTCTTATCAGCTCTTCGGTCTTTCCTGAAAACATGCTGCCGCAGATAACCTCTATGTGTCCTGTTTTTTTAAATGTACGTATCTGAAGATTTTCGTTCATTATTTTTTTTATGTTACATTAAAGAATTTTTATCGAAAGGTCCGGGAAAGAGTTCGGATAATTTTTTTATTATAAAATTTTTTTTTGATCTGACAATTATCACATCTAGTCCCTCGCCGAATTCATTCATGAACTGGCGGCACGCGCCGCAGGGATAAACATATATGTCATTGCTTGAAGAGACCGCGATGGCGGTGAATTTTTTCTCACCTTCCGAAACAGCCTTGCTGAATGCAACACGTTCAGCGCAGATACTTAATGAATATGAAGCACATTCTATATTTGTGCCGGTATAGATCTTATTCTTTGAAGTAAGCAACGCCGCGCCGACAGAAAATTTAGAATATGGAGAATAGGAAAATTTTTTTGCTTTTATCGATTGGTCAATCAGCTCAAGATATTTTGGATTCACTATTTATTAAAAAACTTTTTATTGCTAATATATCCATTTCTGAGTATATTATCAAAATAAATTTATGGTTCGAAATCCCTTTCCTAAGTACTGACATTTTTGATTAACGCTGATAACACGGAAGAAAACTGATTTACGCTGATTTCTTTTGTGTTTTTCAAGTTCATTCTAAACATGAAATTATATTTAATAAATTAATAATTATTAAGTAAGAGTAAATTTATATTAAATAGAAAGGAGATATTTTTTCAGCGATAATCAGCTATATCTGTGTTATCAGCGTTCCATTTTTGTCCTGTACTTTGCTCCTTTTCATTAACACAAATTCAAAAGATCATTAACCGGAAAAGATTAATATTGCTTGGATTGTTTGTACTTCTTCTGATGGATAATCAGACAATTTCCTCACAGATCATATCGGAAGGAATGTATCAAAACATAAGAGTAAAATATTATAAGAATATAGTGGTAGGAGGACTTAACATTGACTCCATCAATAGCCGCAACTATATGTACAGAGTTAAAAATTACCTGACATCAATTAACGCTAAGGTCGATTCTATCTATAGAAATTCAACATACTCACTTGAAGAAGTTACTTATGTTATAACAACAATAAAATTGTTGAATGATACCATGGATGCATTGAACTATATTCCTTTGTTTCAGAGCAGCGGATTTTTTTATTACGCGGCTCCACGTTTTTATACCGGAGATTTAAATATGCTTGATCCGGATAAATTTTTATTTAAGAGACAGAAGTATCAATTTCAAGGTTCTGATACAAATGAACCTTATCATGATGCGGATATGTTGCGTACAAGGTACCATGATGGTATAAAAAACATCACATCCGTCCAAAACGATTAAAATAATTATTGTAACTTTAAAGCTATTTAAAAACGATTTAATAAAAATTATTCTA
>JBDTLQ010000143.1:0-7633 GCA_039934715.1 Ignavibacteria bacterium
GTGAGTGGCTGAAACCAACGGTTTGCTAAACCGTCGTATGGGTTAAACTGTACCGGGAGTTCGAATCTCCCCTCTTCCGCAAAAGGTCTTAAGGAACAATCTTAAGACCTTTTCTTTTTTACACAAAAAAAAAGCCGTTCACTGAACGGCTCTGATGTAAAGGATTTTTTTGGAAAATATTTTATTTTATAAGCATCATCTTCTTTGTTTCAGATACAATACCGCTTGCACTTCTGAAATCGATCCTGTAATAATACACTCCGCTGGAAAAGTCCGAACCATTGATCTCAACACTCTGATAACCCCCGGTGATACCGGAGTTTAAAATGGTTGAAACCATTTTACCGGAGATGTCAAACATTGATATATTTACAAATCCATCCTCCGGTAATTCAAAATTAACATGAGTTACAGGATTGAATGGGTTTGGATAATTCTGTGAAAGGTGAAATTTATTTGGCACTCCGATAACAACCTCACTATGCAGTAAATGATAAATAAAGTTACTGTTGTAGTCAACTTGCTTTAACCTGTAGAGGTATATACCTGTTCTTAAATTTCTATCGATGTATTTATAATTGTGTACCGAGCTTGATGTTCCGTTTCCATGTAAAATGCCGATGGTCTGAAACGGCAGTTCTTCCGGATTGAGATCTTTGCTGATGCTGCTGATGCTGATTCTCTGGATCTCAAACCTTTCATTATTTATTTCCCCGCCGGTAGCCCAGTCAAGTATCACTTCATTTTTGATAGTCGTTGCCACGAAATCAGTAAGTTCTACTGGCAGAGGTGCTTCTGCAGTGATTGTTCCTACCATATTATTACTGAGATAATGAAACAAACATATGTAACTATAATTACCTTCAACACCTACAACATAATTAAATATCGGACTTCCACCATCTAATGTTGCATCCCATGGTGAAGCTCCGGGAGGAAGCAAGGTTCCCGGAGATAATCCATCACATGTTGTTGTATGAGCTCTTGCACCTGCCCAAGTCCATCTGACAGTGTCACCCACCATCACATTGACGCTCGCAGGAGAAAAGATAAAATCTGAAACTGTTATGTTCACTATTGCTGAGTTAACATCCCTGCCGCTTAAGACTATAAATGATACTGACAATATCAGATATATGATAAATTTCAATTTACGTTTTGAGGATCCCATAACAGTAATTTTTTAAAGTTTAATAATTACTTTACAAGTAACAGTCTTTTCGTATCGATAAAATTATTTCCATTCTGATTCGTATATGACAATTTGTAGAAATAAACACCTGATGAAAGTCCTGTTCCGTCAAATTGCGAACTAAAAGTACCGGCTTCCATATTTTCATTTACAAGATTAGAAACTTCTTTTCCAAGAGAATTATAAACTGCTAAATTTACAAATCCCTTTTCAGGAAGGCTGAACTTAATTGTTGTTGTTGGATTAAAAGGATTCGGATAATTTTGAGCAAGACTGAAACTTTCCGGTACTGAGCTGACCGTATTATTACCAATACCTGTCACTATGTTAGTCCATGATTTTGTAACTCTTATACCGTCAACTCGAAGACTTGGAGCTGAAGCAGCTGTCCCCTGTCTTAAAGCAATACGTCCGATGTTTCCCGGATCTCCTGAAGGAAAGGTTGAAGGTCCGATGGTTGCTGTCGGCTCAGCTGCAGGAATTCCTGATGAGAATACATACAAGCTTACTTCATCGTTTGTTGTACCCGCTACAAATGTAAATTTCAGAACAACCAGGTATGTTGTACCGAAAGTATAATTTTCTGTACCCCAGACAGTAACATCTGTTGAAGCTCCCTTTGATATTCCGAGATTAAAATTAGTACCGCTTACGCGAGCCTGAACTCTTCCCGAATAGAATGTTGTAGAATTGTTAGGAAGAAAAGCCAGGAAGTAATCACCTGTTTGAGCGCTGATTCCATTTAGCATAAAGGTTGCATAGAATGAACCCGAACTGTCTGATTGCGCAAAGTTTTTGTAAGCATCCTGACCGCTGATATTCACTGTAGTCGCATTACCAATTGCTGATAACGGATATCCTGTATATTCCAGTCCCGGATTGGTTGCAGCCAATGCATTAATTCCCGAACCACTGAAAGAATTCCAGCCGTGATCGCCTAAAGTATCTCCGGTCGGATAATCAAAGTTTTCGTCAAGATAAGAGTTAAGTCCGCCGGAACCTACTGTAATTGTTCCTGCCATTCCCGGTGCGTGAAAGGTGCATACATAATTGTAAATTCCGGAAACAGCAATTGCATATGTATAACTTGGACTGGAATTGTCAATTGGAGAATTCCACGATGAGGCACCAGGAGGAAATGATGTTCCGAGTGTTCCGTCGCAAGTTGTGGTGTGAAAGCCATCTACCCAATTCCATTTTATTGTGTCTCCGACATTAGCCGAAACGTTGTTAGGTGTGAACGAATTGCTGGATACGCCGATATTGATTATATTGCTTTTAGCTGTTGTGCTGAGAAATAAAACGGATACAAATAAGATTGCAAAAGTTAAATAACTTTTCCTGATACGGTTAATTAATTTCATAGTTAATTTTGGTTTATAAGGTTGATTTGTTTAATAATTCTGTTTATTAAAATTAGTTTTTTGTTGCTGTAACTAAGGAAATGTTTATTTAAAATGTTCTTTAAATTGTTTAGCTGGTATTGAACTCTGATCATAACTTTGCATACTTACATAACATAATGCCATACTCCTCCTTTTTCAAAAAAATTAGTAATTCACTTTCAAAAAATGTTAAAAAACCCGTAGGTATATTAATTAAAATAAAGCAAATTACCAATACAAATTTTTAATTACAAAAGAGCTGCTAAGGACACGGCCGAAACCTGAACATCCCCTTCGCCAAGCATAGTTCAATCAAAGAATGTAGTTTTATTTTTTGTCAATTCTTATTAAAATAAAAGTGAGGACGAAATATCCTCACCTTTACTTTCATTAGTGTCAAAAATTTTATAAAGCTCTTACGGAGGTGATATCTGATGAACAAATCCCGCTCCATTATTAAATGAGATCAGAAGGTCAGGAAGCGTCGTTACAAGATCACCATTGATGTCCGTGTTTCTGTACCCTATTGCAAAAGCTGTTATATCATTGGATATTGCCAGGATATCCGCAAGATTGATAGTACCATCCTGGATGGGATCTCCGTTGTACATAGTGTAGACTGTGCCAATAAGCTTTTGATTATTTCCAAATGCCTTCGATGCGGCTGATGTAAAATCATAGACTGTTCCGCTTCCACTAACAAGTGGAACTCCTGCAGCGCTCCATGTATTAATACCGTTTTTAAATGATGGATTATTTCTCCATGACCCTACAACAAAATACGATCCTGGTGCCGCTGTAAAGAATTCAAAAGCTCCTGTACCGACACCGCTGAATAATCCAACATTACTGATGCTTTGGTCGACGATCGCGTGAGGTGAAGCTATATTTCTCAATGAGATCTGCATCGTATCGGTTGTTGTAATGGATGCAACTGCCAGCCCCTGTATTGCAAATTTTACCTGCAGATAATTGCCAAACCAATTATCTGAAACCCTTATTCCATCTATATTTAATGTCGGTGAACTCGCAGTTGAACCCTGCCTTACTGCAAATCTTCCGATCGGAGCATCATTAGCTGTTCCCGTTACCGGTCCGATGGTTGCACTGCCGGGTTCTGTAGCCGGGATACCTGAGGAAAAAATAAATGCACTCATTTGGTCATCCGCTATTCCGGGATTAAATGTGTATTTTATTACAACTGTATATGTTGTCCCCAGACTATAAAGACCGGGTGTATAAAAAATACCACCATTTCCAACCGTCGTTTTACTTAATCCGAAGGATAATGCACCAGCGGTGTCCCTTGCCCAAAACCTTGCGACATAATTCGAAGTACTGGTCGGTGAGATTAACGCAACGAAATAGTCTCCTGCAGTTTTAATTGAATCAACAGTAACCATAAAAGAAGCATACAGTACTCCAGTTGAATCAGCAGGGAAATTTTTATAAGCATCATTACCATTGTTTCTGATGCGGGCTGAACTTCCGATGTCCGAAAGCGGATATCCTGCGTACGACAATCCGGGAGACGAAACAAAGATTGTATTTACAACACCTGTGTTCCAGTTCCATCCGTGTGCTCCAATTGAATCACCTACAGGGTAATCAAAATTTTCATACAATCTTATCTGTGCAAATGTACTGGATGCAGTAACAATGAAGCAGATTAGTAAAATTATTTTTTTCATTGAGGTTTTATTTTTGGTTTATAAAAAATTTTTTTTGAATTATTCAAATGTGGGCAAACAAAAAGCTTTATTCAATTCAAATTTATTACAACTTATGATTTATATGTAACTAAATCAATAATAGAAATGATAAGTAATTGTAAACTATTCTCCAAAAAGTAAAGGTTGAGTAAATCACCCAACCTTTATTGAGGATTGTTACAGATAAGCTTAACTATATACACAAAAATAATATTTATCCTAAAAAAATCCTAACAAAACACGCCTGTCATCAATAAATGAAGCTTTTTAGCTTGCCGATCGCACCACTTCCTAACAGATCTAACATTATGCAAAAAAAATCTCCGTACGAAAAAACATGTACGGAGATTAATTAAAGGAAGAACAAATATGAAAGAACAATTGCCGGCGGGCGCCGGCTGATGTAAAATAACAATTTGAATTGTTTAAAGAAACATAAATCACAAATTGTTACAAAGAATTTTTAGAAGCCCTCTCTGTATGCCAGGGTCCTCAATCTTTGTACACGTCTATTAACAAATAAGTCAAGTACGTACCTAGTTGATAGAAAAAAGATGTTGATGATAAAATAAGCTGAAATAAATTTATTTCAAAATACAAGCTTTCGTGTTTCCGAAAAAACTTCCAATCCCATCCGGATGTTTATTATTAATAAAGCAAAACACAATTAACAAAGTAATATAATTTTTTTTATTTCATTTTTTGTTTAGCATCTTTTTGTTTAACGCAGACTTCGGAAAATTCTTTAGGCTAATTTATCAAAAATAATTTTAATTTCATACCTAACCATTATTACTTTTGATATCAATTTTGATCAAATAATTTTTTAAGTTATGTACACTTTATTTTATAATACAACTATTATTGATAAACAGAAATGCTGCAGATAAAAAAAAATGATCTTAATGAAATATGTTTTCTAAAACGAATTTATCGAATGCCAATTTCCGAAAAGCTTTGATCAATGCGTTATTTTAGTACTTTCCGAGATTACGATTTTACTATAATAAGGAGTAAAAAATTTGTTCGTTATTCTAAAAATTTTAATTAAATGAATTACATCTCAATGTAAATATTACTATTTTACAGCCTATTAATAATTAAATCAAAAAAAAAAAAAAATGACATCACTAAAAACTGTTTTTGCTGCTTTATTTGTAGCACTATTCTTAATGACTACAAACAATTCGCAAGCTCAGACTTATAAATGGGAATTCGGTCCTGAAGCCGGAGTAGGAATCAGAAGTGTAAGTACCGATCCTAAAGATTCATTAACAAAGTCCAGTGTTGGTTTCATGGGTGGACTGGCTACACAATACAACATAAGCCCGACAGTTTCCTTAAAACTTGGAGTAGCTTATGAGAGAAAAGGTGCAGATCTGGAAGCTAATATATCCGGTACAACAATAAAAGGTATGATTAATACTGATTATGTTTCAATTCCTTTATTGCTGAAAGTTCATTTCGGAACCGGAAAAAAAGTCAGGTTTTTTGTTAATGCAGGTCCTTATTTAGGAATTCTCTTAGCAAATAAAACCAAGATAGACGCTTACGGAACATTTCCTGAAACTGAAACCGATACAAAAGATTCTACAAAGTCGACTGATTTCGGTCTGGCAGGTGGACTTGGTGTTCAATTTCTTGTCGGAACAAATATGGGCTTTACTATCGAAGCCAGGGATAATTTCGGGCTAACCAACATCAATGATTCAAAAGAAACAACCATTACTGAAATTAAAAATAATACTGCTCAGTTGATTCTCGGGTTCCAATGGAAGTTTGGGAAAAATCCTGTGATTACAAAACATTAACCTTTCTTTGAAATAATAATTGAGTGATATCTGATTTCAGGTATCACTCTTTTTTTGTATTACTCTATCGTATTTTTTTAAAATCAGGTTTTGTATATTAAAAAAATAATTTTGACAGCACAGATAACTTGATATTCGGTATTACAGAAATGGTAATATGAATTTTCAGGAGTAAACAAATTAGAGTATTCCCGGTAATGTTTAAAAAAAAATCCTTCTCCAATAATTTTCTTATCATACTATTCTTTGCGGCATTCTTTATTATCGCAGCAGATCTGGGCTCTGAAATGTCCGCGGAAAAAGACGAAATAGGAACAGCTTTAGGAATTTTCAAGGAAACCGAATCGAAGATAGTTCTGCCGACTGATTTTTTATCTGACATTGAAAGACAACTATTATTTGCAATTCCATTACAAGATGTATCCATACGGGAATACATCGTCAAATATTCTATCAAAGACAGAGGCCCCCCCGCAGTTTAATTAATAAAGAGATCACCGTTTCAGATTTACCTTTGCCTCAGAGCAGGGGTATCATTATTTATTAATTAAAATCATACTTATAATGAGAAAGCTATGTGCTTTATTTATTACTATTTTATTATTTACTTCAGCATCATTATTTGCTCAGCCCAAGATAACATTGCATTTAACCGGAGGATACGGAGTTCCACTCGGAGACTTTAAGACAGAAGTTCCGCCTACCAGCCCAGTATCAGAGGATAACAGAGCTGACGCTGATAATTTTCCTTACTACACAAAAAGTCTTGTAAACTTCGGAGCTGACGGAAAGCTTGCATTCGGAAAGAAAGGCAATGCAAGAGTTGTTTTAGGTTTAACATATAACATGTTCAGCAACAACACAGATGCTGTATTCAGAATCAATCCGGCCAATGATCTTGCTGTAGTTTCTTTTAAGCCAAAAGTAAATGTCTTTTCAGTTTACCTTGGCGGTGAATGGGCTTTTGCGCCAACTCAGAAAGTTAATCCGTTTATCGGTGCCGGTTTAGCAGGAAACTTTTTCGGCGGTGAATTTGAATTTGGCCAGGAAGTAAGAGTCAAGGGTGCTCAGAGAACAGGTCCAATGGATATGAAATCCGAAACAAGGATAGGGATCCTGTTTGACGGTGGTGTTGATTTTATGTTCAATAAAAACATCGGCGCTATTGTAGGTATTAAGTATCATTTGATCAATCCTCTCGGCAAAGGTGCTGATGATCCGGCAGAAGTCGGTGCTAATGAGATCGATCTTGGCGATGATGCCCATACAGAAGACGGTATGACCTTCGCTGCAAGAAGCATCAGTTCTTTCAACGGTTATGTGGGCCTTTCATTTTATTTCGGAGCGCCTAAGACAATGGTCAGAAAATAAATATCTATTTTTTTTAAAAAAGGGAGCCTGATGGCTCCCTTTTTAATTTTCATTTATGATAATGAAGTTATTATTACTGACCGTCGTATTCGTGCTCATGTCCGTACCGGTTTATTCTCAGACAGTTGTAAAGGGTAAGATCAATGATGCCGTTACAAATAA
>JBDTLQ010000144.1:0-7594 GCA_039934715.1 Ignavibacteria bacterium
GAAGTAATAAATAATGAGTAAGCAAAAAATCTTTGAACACGGATGACACTGATCGATTCGGATTTTCGCAGATAGAATATACAAGCTCTCTGGGAAACATTGCAGCTAATTACTAAATCATTTATTGATAAGATATTGAATGAAGTAATAAATAATGAGTAAGCAAAAAATCTTTGAACACGGATGACACTGATCGTACGGATTTTCGCAGATAGAATATACAAGAGATGGTTGTGACAAAGGTTGTCCTTTTCATTACCGGCGGAGAAGGAATTAGATTGTAATCAACAAATAAAAACTTAGCAGATCTCTAAAAATAGAAAATCCCAAATCCGAAATTCCACATCCCAATTAAGAAATCCCCAAATTATAAAAATCGAAAATCCCAAATCTAAAATCCTCTAGGGCTTCTTCACGCTTACAAAATTTATATTGTTATTGTATGTCAATACAATGTCATTAAGATCAGTAATATTATTTCCGGTTACATCAGTTCTTACATATCCCGTTGCAAAGGCTGTAGCATCATTGAATACAAGAGTTATATCATTCAGATTTACAATTCCGTTTTGATCTATATCACCGCCGAACATTCCCCAGAAATTAAATCCGGGATTGACCTGGAACTGATTATTACTGTATGCACTGTTAAACTGCAAAAAATCAAAATTGCTGTGAATGCCTCTTGTATATGCCAGACCTCCTGCATAACTCCATGTCTCTATGCTATTCCTCTGCTTCATTACAAGATAATATGTACCCGAAAGTGCTCTCGGAAAATTCGCAGTGAAGAAACAGGTAGGTGACATGAAAGCGATAGCTGAATCGACAATTACGTCCGGTTGATCAGCTCTGTGAATATAAGTCCTGATTGTATCCGCGACTCCATAGAACGCGCTGGGTGTCCCTCTGTAAAAACCCTGCATGGTACATCCGATGTCCAGTATTCCCCCGTTTGGCAGAAATTGTACACAGATATTATCAATATACAGATTATTGCCTGCTCCGCCTTTTGCCATAATCCTTATCCTGTTTGTCGCGTTTGGTAAAAGATAAATTTTAGGTCTCCATTGTGAACCGGAAGGAGTGAACTGACCTGCGGTTGAAGGGGCTGTATTGATCTCTCCAGTTCCGTCTGCATTGCCGATCAATGTTGCAAGAGTGAAATAAGATGAACCCGAATTGTTTGATCCCTGGATCACCAAAGTATCTGAAATTAACGATCCGGTCAAAGAAGCATAAGCCTGATCAAAAGTTAGATAGTTGCTTGGCGGAACCGGAGCAAAGTCAGCAACAAGCGACTGGACAGTTCCGTCGGGAGCATTGAAAAAATCAAATTTAGCCGAGCCTGTACCTATGCCGTAAGCCGAAACAGAATTTCTCGACCAGTAATTTGTTCCTGTAAATTCAATCGATAAAGGAGCAGTCGGAAAGGTCACACTTGAGAAGTCATCGCAGGGCGGAAATAAAGATTCAGCCGAACCGGGATTATTATCCTGTGCGATAAGTATATTCCTGTCTGTAATTATCCCAGAACTATTTACATTAATGCTAGCAAGATTAACATTAAAAAAATATATGAAAAGTAAACAAGACAAGAAAATTATTAGAAAAGTTTTCATCTTTTTTTATTTTAGTTAATTAAGAATGTGAGTTTAACTTGGGGATTGAAAATTGATCGTGATGTCAGAATACAATTTTGTATTTATAAATTAGAGAATATGTTATTTTAATAAAAGGTCATATTAGTTTTTCAGTCATTGCGAGACGCGAGACACAAGACGCGAGACGCGAGACACAAGACGCGAGACGCGAGACACAAGACGCGAGACGCGAGACACAAGACGCGAGACGCGAGGCGTTAGGATGAAATGCTTTCCACTAATTCGAGGTAATGGTTAGATATTTACAATCCCACCGCGGTCTCCTCAATAAATTCATCACATCTGTTATTAAAAAATATCAGCGCGTCATTCTTTTCTTCCTTACTCAGTCCGGAATAAACAATTGAGTTAGGATCAGTTTTTTTATTGTCCGCAGATCAAGCTCCCATGCCATGAAGGCTGTCCAGAAGTCATAGGTAAGAACATTACAATTAAATATCTGTGGATCGTCGGTGTTGACCGTAAGAGGAACATTTCTCTTTATGTAACCGGATGCCGGATGCATTCTGAGGTCCTGCACGTATCCGAGATCTGATTACTCAACGGCCGAAAGCATGGCATAGCCGGAATGACAAGCCAATGTGTTTCTAAAATAATCTTAGTGTCTTTGTGGTAAAAAAAAAATCAAACTTTTACTGTACTACCTTCACCGCGTCGATCGCAACCTGAACCATCCCGTTTGCCTGGGGAAGTAATATCTCAGCGTCCCAGAAATTAGTAGCCATTAGAACAGTAACTCCCGTATCGGGATCATAAAAATCCGAAAGAAAGTAACTCAGATAAGCGCCGTTGTGTCCGTATCCGATCCCCGGAGTATAACATATGCCGAGCCCGTACTGAGTATCGATCAGGCCCGGTGCTCCTGTAGGTTGTACCTGCTTCATTAATTCTACATTGCTCATACTTACTCCCGCCTGTCCTGTCAGCAGAAGAGTCATCCACTTTGTAATATCTTCAGGTGTTGAAATGAAATTTCCTCCGGCAAGTACCGGTGTCATATTTTGTTGTGTCGTATTGATGACAGTTCCGCCGTTGTAATATATAGATCCTATATAAGGAGAGGGTAAGTTTTCGTCTTTTCCATTCAATACAGATTTAGTATCGTTTAAGCTGAACGTCTGGAGAAAATTCGTTTCGATAAACTCATTGTATGTCATTCCTGATGCACGCTCAATTATTTTTCCAAGGACACTGTAACCTGTATTTGAATAATGATACTGTTGTCCCGGCGGAAAGTATGAAAGATCATTTACCGCAGCGACTCCGATCATTTCATCAAATGTAAAAGTATGAAATTTCTTTTCCGGTAATGACTCTATATATACCGCGTATAATTGCCCGGCATATGGCTGCGGAACAGAAGCGGGTATCACGTCATTTGTTACATCAAATACTCCCGCCCTGTGCTCGAGCAGAAGTTTCACCGTGATCTGATTTTTATCCGGCAATTCATATTCAGGTGAATCAGGAACATAAGTTGTATTTGTCCCGGGCATGTTAGCAGTTATAATATCATTTATATTTATTTTGCCCTGCTGATACAACAGCATTATAGCGGCAGCAGTGAAAGTTTTCGATATGCTTGCAACCCGAAGATGTGAATTTACTGCAGCAGCAGTGATCCCGTTTGTTGCGAAATAATTTCCCAAAGGTGTATTGATCTTTATAAGAAATCCACCGTCTGTAATATTTCTTTCATTGTGATAATAATTTGTAAGGCTGTCGATCATCTTCTGCAGCTTTTCACTTTTCAGGTCATGATCACTGGTAACCGGATCTTCTTTACACGCAAATAAAATCAAGGGGAATAAAAAATAAATAAGAATAGATTTTTTCATGATGGTGCTTTATAATTTTAAAATTTAAGTTCTCTAATATAGAACGCAAATCTTCAAGCGTCAATGGTGAATTATAATTCGTGGCCATCAATAAATTCCATTGCAACCCCAACAGAAATTTAATAATTTACTTTCACTTTGAAATTAGATGAAGACTTACAATGAAATTGCGGGACACCGGATCCAGCGTGTCGAAGCCATCAGTGACGGGGTCTTTGCTATTGCTCTGACATTACTGGTTCTTGATATTAAAGTGCCTGTCACTGAAAGTATTCATTCGGAAAACGAATTAATGGCGGAATTTTTTTCACTGGCTCCGAAATTACTTACATATTTTTTGAGTTTCCTTACACTTGGAATTTTCTGGACCGGGCAGTCGTCACAATTTCAATTCATTGAAAAAAGTGACAGGAGTTTTAACTGGATCAATCTCTTCTTTCTTCTTTTTGTTTCAGTCATCCCATTCACAACAGCTTTTTTAAGCGAACATATTACATACAAATTTGCTATCGGTTTATACTGGCTCAATATTTTTCTTCTGGGGATCATGCTTTATATTAACTGGACCTATGCAGAGAAGCATAATTTCATATCTGTTCCGCCGGAGGAAGAATCAGATGTTAGTAAAGCAATTAAAAGAAGAATTATATATGCTTCGTCACTATATACAATTGCAGCCCTTCTTTGCTTTATAAATACTTATCTGAGTATAGCAGTATTTATTGCGGTGCAGCTTAATTCGGCAATTGCAATTCTTTCAAAATCTAACAGGCAAATATGAAACAGGACGTAACAGCTCAAATTTATTTTATTAAAGACTTTTTTTGTAAAAGAGCTTTACCCTAAACAAACAAATCCCATTGCAAGCACTGCGTAATTTTCTAATTTTAATTTCTAGTGAAACAAAACGTGAAGTCCGGCGATCACTTTAAAAAACGGGGAGTATCCGAAAAGCCAAACGAGTAGGAAAAAATTTAAATCTAAAAAAAAATTATGCCGACAATTGTAGTTCGTCACAAAGTAGGTGACATTGACACATGGCTCAAAGGCCATGAAGACAGAAAAAAATTATTTGGTCCGGGTATATCAGGTTTCAAAACATTTCAGGATGCTGATGATCCGAAATCAGTGATATTAGTAATTGAGGTAACAGACATGTATAAATTTGGCGCGATCTTAAATGACCCCACCAATGCTGATATTAAGGCTAAACATACTGTACTGGAACCGATCATTGTGTCGAAAGAAGTAGCATTGTAATGTTCAATGTTCAATGTTCAATGTTCAATGTTCAAAATGTTACCTCATACATGCTATCTGAAATTTATTTCCTTCAGGATCATGACCGTCGCTTGCTTCGATCTCATCCCAGACATGATGTTTGCCCATCTTTACTTTTTTTGAAATGAGATACTCTCTCGCCTTTGCGACATTATCAACTGCAAAAACTATTTTGTCTCTGTTATTTCCCTGTGCACCGACTTCAGGCGATCTGTGAAGACAGACTTTAAAACCGGCACCTCCCAGCACAAGCCAGTCAGCTTCGGGATAGAATTTATTCTTAATTATTTTAAGTCCCATGACATTCACATAAAAATCTCTCATCGAAGTCATGTCTTTTACAAAGTAGATGTATTGCTTTAATTTAAATTTCATATTTTTTAAAAATTACGATTAAGAGCAATAAAATATAAAAACTTAGCTCAAAAAAAAAAATCTGAGTGGCTTTCCAGTTTAGTTGACATAGGATAAATTAATAAAAGTATTATTATGTATCTAAACAGAAAGTTGGTTCATCAATGTGTCCTGTCTCCGGATAGGTTATTTATTTCAACAAAACCATTTTCATTACCTCAGAAAATTTTTCGACAGTTAGCTTATAAAAGTACACTCCGCTTTTCATGTTCGATCCGTCAAACACATATTTGTGCTTCCCTGCTGTTTGGATATCATTGACAAGTGTAAGGATCCCGGCACCACTTGTATCAAATACTTTTAGTGATACAAAATTTTGTACAGGTAATTCATAATTTATTACTGTAAATGGATTGAACGGATTGGGATAATTCTGTTGAAGTTTAAAACTGTTTGGATGTCCTGTGTTAGAGGAAATATTTGTAATGACATCAACATATTTATAGACCTTGCCTGTTGTTGTTCCTGCCCATAAAGTATTTCCTGTCCTCGATCTTTCCAGGACATTAAATCCCGCACCGTCAAAAAGCTGCTGCGTCCACATTGAACCGCTGTCCGATGAATATTTTACAAAAAAATGATCCGCGGGATTAGGAATGTACCAGCACCGGTCATGATTGATCACAACATCTTCATTCGCGCCCATGGAATTATCAGCCGGCTGCCATGACTGTGCGCCGTCGGTTGTGATATAAATGAACGGTCCGTTATTTATTGTCGCGATACCAAATTGACTGTTTCCAAAAAATATCTTTCCGGGTGAATTGAAACTAAGTCCGGCATTCAAAGGCTGCTTCCATGTCGTGCCAAAATCTGATGAATAAGCTGCCCCGCTGTTTTGCATGATTACCCATATTTCATTGCCATTAACAAAAACATTCCCCTTTCCCGAGGAAGTAGAAACCTGTAGTGGAGGCTGTGCAATAATGCTATTATTCCATGTCTCTCCGCCATTGGTTGTTTTATATAATTGTCCCTGATATGCAAGCACTCCTACAGAATTATTTTTCATCTGAATGACAGGATAGATCAATGCCGTTCCTGAGAAAGAAAGCGTCCAGCTGTTTCCGCCGTCAATGGTTCTGTACGCAGCTCCGAGAGATGTCTTAAAAGCCGAATCCTTATTTACTGCTAATAATCCTCCCGGATTAAATGAAACCGCCCCGCGGGGTATTACAGTCCATGAGCTTCCTCCGTCACTTGTCTTATATAGAGTATCGAAGTTCGTTATAAACCAGAAATTATTGTCATCCGGAGCGGAGGCAACCTTGACTATTGCGGGTCTTAATGTCTGATAGCTGATGTTCCACTGACTAGATCCTTCATTCAAAAAAAGAAATAACGCAAAGATCAGAAATAATTTTTTCATAAAGTTATCGCATATAAGTTTGATCAAAATAATCTTATTCTACATCAAACTCAAAGAAAGTTTTTTAACAATGTGAGCGATACGCAGTTTTTTTAATCTCCAAACATAAATTCAAAATACTTAAATTCAAAAATAAAAAAAAATAAATACTATCAATCATAAAAACTAACCTGATACAAATTTAGTTTGCATCAATAATATTTTGCCAAACATTAAAACAAACTAGTGGATCAATCAAACTACAATCGAAACGAAAACCTAAAACTCATCAAACGCTGGGTGGATGCAGCCAACGCGCATGACCCTGTACTCATAGGTGAAACACTTGGTGATGACTATGAATATGTTTTCGGAGTAAGCACTATAAAGGGCAGACAGGAAGACATGGAAGACTGGAAAATATTTTTTGAAGCATTTCCGGATATGAATCTTGAAGTCCAGCAGACCATTGCAGATGAAGACTCTGTCGCCGTGAGAATAAGGATGACCGGAACACAAAAAGGGACGTTTAAATTTGTAACCGCGCAGAACATTACCGAACTAATTTCTGCAAGCAGCAAGAAAATAGACATTCCAATGTGCAGCTTTTACAGGATCGAAGACGGAAAGATAATTCAGCTTCACAGATACTTTGATACTGCAAAATTACTGAATCAACTGGGAGTTAGTTGATTACATTTGAAATACATTTTGTATCCAGTTGTTCAGAATTTCAAATTACGAATTTTTTTACCACAAAGATCACTAAGGTATTACACAAAGCACACAAAGTTTTTCTATGTGTGCTTTGTGTGCTTTGTGTGCTTTGTGTGCTTTGTGTGCTTTGTGTTAAATTAAAAAATTTAATTTAACAGGCTGCCGGTTCCTATGAGCGTTCCCAATTCAGCTTTCGTTAGACTAACCGTGATCGGTCCGACAACATAAGGAGCGATCTCATAAGGATTATAATAAAACTCCAGTACCCCATCCTTTGTCACCGCGACATTATACTTAAATGATATCTTGTTTGAAAACAGATCCCCTTTCTT
>JBDTLQ010000145.1:0-7577 GCA_039934715.1 Ignavibacteria bacterium
AATTACAGAAAATTTATCACTTACAATATTACGGGAGGGGTTCTTTGGGTGGCTTCGATGACACTGCTCGGATATTTTTTCGGGAACATTCCTTTTATCAAAAGAAATTTTGAATATGTTATTATTGGTGTAATAATACTATCGGTTCTTCCTGTCGTGATCGGATACTTTAAACACAGGAAAGAAGAAAGAATAAAGACAGAGAAGCTAAATACAGAATAAAACAGTATTGGATTATTTTTCACGGGCTGCTTCGGGATCTTTGAGCCGGGCAGCTTTTTTTATGCTCAGATTTTCTTTCACAAAATAAAAAGCTCCAATCAGAATTATTCCGAGCAAGCCGAGAAGATGACTTACTGTCGCGTAGCCAAAAGCTGATTCCTTGTCTATTCCGAAAACATTTACGAGTGTAGCAGTGCAAAAGAGATGATAGATCCCTGCAGAGTTTGCAGGAAGCGGGATGGTCATTGCAAATGTGGTCATCGTCAGCACAAGGTTAGCGTCGAAGAAGTTCAAATTAATATTGAAAGCAAAGAATGTAAGGTATGTTGAAAATATATAACATACCCATAACAGAGCGGTCAGAATGAAAATCTGAAAATAATACTTCGGGTACTTTATGAAAAGAAAACCATTAATAAGTGAAATAAATAAATTATGAACTTTCAGATGAAATTTTTCGGGAAGTATTTTTTTTGTGATTTTTTCAATGATAATTTCTGACTTCTCAAGATTAAATATGATAAGAAATATAATTAGTACAAAAACTAAAATTATAATAGTAGTATAAAGCGAGATAGTTTCAAGATTATATTGGGCAAATGCGGAAGATAGTTTTTGCTTAAAATAGATCATACACACTCCGAAGGATATAAGCATACTGAGCACATCAAAAACTCTTTCCACCACAATCGTTCCGAAAGCAGAGGCGCGTGAGATCTTTTCCTTATTTGCCAGAAGCACCGGGCGATAGACTTCCCCTGCACGGGGGATCACACTATTCATCATGTAACCGACCATGATCGAAGAGAAAAGTATTTCGGTCCCGATATTTTTCTTTAGAGGATTTAAAAAGTATCTCCACCTGAGCGAGCGTATATAGCCGCCTATAACAATTCCAACAAATGCGCCTGCTATCGCGTAAAAGTAGTTTGCATTTTTTAAGACGATGAACAGCTCATTAAAATCATTCCCTTTAAAAGCAAGATAAAGGAAAAAAATCGTTAACGAGAATAGGATTACAGATTTAAGAGTTTTCTTAACCTTTGTATTCAAATTTGAATAAAAAAAAGTTAAACACAAGCATTTCTCTGCATTTAACTCCAGTAAAATTATTGTAAAATATTCTGATCTTCAGATTACCTGAGATCGATAATTTCGACACCTTCAGGAGGAGAGAAACTAAACTTAGAAGCGCTCACACCTGCATCCAATGAAATATCTTTTAGTGAATAAGTGTTGGTGGACTCGGTCGTAACGATATTTATTTTTCTTATAAGATCCTCATTCTTGTCGATCCATATCTTTGCGGATTTTACTGATCCTCCGCTTCGCGGAGTTAGCTTTATGATATAGCAATCAACACCGCCTACGTTGTCTTCACCTTCAAGATCTGAATAAAAGTTTTCCGGATAATTGAATAAAAATTTATTAGGCGAAAATGAATTTCCCTCATCTTTGTAATTATCGATGACAACTTGCTTTCTTCTGGGTGAGTATGACCAGGAAGTCTGCCCGTCGGTAATTATTATCTGACCGCCTGCTTCAATTCTGTATTTATTTCCTTTTTTGATATAAATGACACCGGAAGAAGAATTAGCCTTGCCGCCTGAACCTTTGAGGGTCTGAGTGAACGTTGCCTTTGCGTCGGAGATATTTTCATATTTTGTCTGCACCTTCTTAATGATCTCCTGTGCATCCTGTGCGTAAGATGCGGAATTTGCAAGCAAAATAAATATTAATAAATAACTTTTTATATTTTTCATGGTTTGAAGTTTAAGTTTTAATAAAAATACCAAAAACAATTATCCTTTTCAAATCAATAAATAATGAAATTATACTCAGAACTTCGGTTTAAATTAAAACCCACGAGCTATTCATATCGTAGTGAATTAAGAACAACTAAACTTTTATATACAAAATTACATTTATACTACTGCCAATATCAAGAATGCCCACTATATGCATATATGCAGGTATTTATTGGAGTTGAACTTCTTGAAAGGAAAAATTAAATTTAGAAACAATTATTGGAAAAAAAGGCTTACCCCATTTTACATGAAAAAAAAATTTCTACCACGCATTTTTGTAATGTACAGGAGAACAAATATATTCATAAGTTTTGCATTCCTCTTTATATTTCTTAATATTTTGACTGTTAAAGCCCAATACAAACTTGTACCGGCTTTTCCGAATCTTCTGGCATTTAATAATCCTGTGGAAATTGTTCATCCGGGTGACAGTACAAACCGCTTGTTTGTCGCACAGCAAAATGGAATCATTTATGTTTTCGACAATTCACAGGCAGTAACCTTCCGCAAGCAATTCATAAATTTAAGCAGCCTTGTGTCAACGAGATTTCAGGCAGGACTGCTTGGCCTTGCCTTCCATCCTGATTTTGAGCATAATCATTACTTTTATGTTCATTACGTGATGGATAGTGCAGGATCAGGCTTTGGGCAATATATAAGAATTTCCAGATTCACAGCCAGCTTCACCGAGCCGGATACTGCTTATATGAATACAGAACAAATATTATTTACTATCTCACTTCCGGACAGATATCACAATGGCGGTCAGGTAGAATTTGGTCCCGATCATTACCTGTACATTGCTATTGGTGATGCTTACTTTAATGACGGAATTAAAGCTCAGGACAGAACCGAACTTCTGGGAAAGATTTTGAGAATTAATGTTGACTCTGCCTCAGGAGGAAGAAACTATTCGATACCAGTAACAAATCCTTTCTATAATAATACAGATGGCTGGAGACAAGAAATTTATGCCTACGGTTTCAGAAATCCGTGGAGATTCAGCATTGATCATCAGACCAACACGTTATGGCTGGGAGATGCGGGTCAGTTTCTTTTTGAAGAAATAGATTTGGTTAAGAACGGAAAAAATTACGGGTGGAATAAGATGGAAGGCTTCCATTGCTATCCAGATACAACACTTTGTGATACGACCGGCAAAGGTTTTACAATGCCCGTCTGGGAATATCGCCACACACATCAAACACCTTCCGGAAATGCAGTTGTGTGCGGACCACTTTATAGAGGATCCTTGATTCCCGAACTCTACGGAAAAGTAATTTATGGAGATTATGGAGACGGTTCAATTAGTGCCTTATCTTATGACGGTGTAAATCCCACAACAAGCCAGCTACTTGTTGATACAAATTTCAATATAGCATCCTTCGGTGAAGATCAATATAAAGAATTGTATGTATGCAGGTTATCAGCTACAGAAGGAGGAATTTACAGATTGTGCAATACAAACATTATTACTTTAAATTTGAAGGTAATAGTTGAAGGATTCTATAATGTTAATGCCAATGCTTTAAACATAAGAGACACAGTTTCTGTTTATCTGCATTCGGCGATACTCCCGTTTCAGATTGTTGATTCAGCTAGGTGTGTAATAGATTCTCTTACCTTCAACGGGCTTTGCTTTTTTAATAACGCTCCTGACGGAACTTACTACATTACGGTGAAGCACCGAAACGCTCTTGAAACCTGGAGTGAAGAAGGCGGCGAAACATTTGTGAGAGGAAGCA
This sequence comes from Ignavibacteria bacterium, assembly GCA_039934715.1. Lineage (GTDB taxonomy): Bacteria > Bacteroidota > Ignavibacteria > Tepidaquicellales > Tepidaquicellaceae > JAGPCH01. The sequence continues at coordinate 3,776 of JBDTLQ010000145.1, forward strand.
TTAACAGTTATGATTTTACAAATGTCATAACAAAGTCTTTTCAGAGTAGTGCAAAGTTAAAGGGAACAAAATATTGTCTGATCAGCGGAGACTGCAATCAAAATGGCGTCATCAATGCAGTAGACAGAGCAACAGTCATAGGTCAGCTTGGTTCAGCCGGCTATCTGGTGTCAGACCTGGACGGTAACGGAGTTGTCAACGCTGTGGACCGCGCAATTATAGTCAGCAATTTAGGCAGATCTAAAATTTCACCGTGATTTTTTTAGAAATACTATTATTTTTATATTTTAAAATATAATAAATTCCTCAAATTTAATATCATGAAGACGAAAATTTTATTCATAGTAATGGTATTGTTGCTGATCAGCTGCAGATCCTTTTCCCAGACAGGCAATGCAACAATTTCCCAGACAAATAACGGCACAAATATAGAAGTCAGTATTTTCTTAAGATCTACATCAGCGACACAATGGAGCCTTGGGTTTGCGAGCTTTGTTTTTAATTACAATAAGACATCGATGGTTGCCCCGGCAGAATTTTCGGAAGGCACCTGGGACAATGATTCAAACTCGGAATATGCGGATCAGATAATTGCCTCTTACGGCAATGGAAGCGCCGAATCAATTGAGATCGGCCTTAACTCTTTACCGGCAGCGGGAACGATGGTGCCTCTGGATTCAACGCTAGTAGGGACTATACGGTTTGACATACTTGATCCGGCTGTTTTACACAACCTTTCGTGGAACCTTGTGTTCACTGCGGTACTTGATAATAACGGTAATGACATTACCGGAAATATTATATTTACCGATCCGGGTAATGGCGTACTCCCTGTTGAACTGGCGAGTTTTATTTCCGATGTTTATCAAAATGACGTTACACTTAAATGGACCACTGCGGGTGAGCATAACAATTCCGGATTTACTATAGAACGTAATGATGTCAGTAGAAATATTAACGGTGCAGCCGGGTGGAATGAAATTGGTTTTTTGAACGGGAACGGTAATTCAAATGAAACAAGAACATACAGTTTTAATGACCGAAATTTGCACAGCGGGAAATTTAATTACAGGCTGAAGCAAAATGACTTCAACGGTAATTATGAATTCTTCAACCTCAGCAATGAAGTTAATATCGGGATCCCTGAAAAGTTTTATCTTTCACAGAATTTTCCAAATCCTTTCAATCCCGAAACAAAAATAAGTTATGATCTACCTTCAGATTCAAAAGTTAGTCTTAAAGTATTTGATATTTCAGGGAAAGAGGTCGCTGTAATGCTCAATGATTTCAGAACTGCCGGTTATTATACAATTGTTTTTAACACAGGTAATTTATCAAGCGGAATTTATTTCTATACCCTCAGCGCAAGTGATAATACTATGACCAAGAAGATGATGGTGATAAAGTAAGAGATTTAGGATTTAGGATTTAGGATTTGGGATTTGGGATTTTAGATTTTTCATTTTTGATTTGCTTTAATTCATAATTCGTAATTCATAATTCATAATTCATAATTCATAATTCATAATTCATAATTCATAATTCAAAATTCATAATTTGTAATTTGTAATTTGTAATTTGAAATTGACTAAGGTTTCCATCCGCTTCTTTTATATGACATCAGCTCAAGCGTAACATTACCAATCACAACATTCATCTGCGACTTCAGCGGTACACGGGCTTCATCATTTGAAAACCAGCCAGCGAAATCGCCTGTCAATCCGAATACTCCCGTAAAATTCGCGGTCCCGTTGCAGAGTATTGCTGTGAGATCTTTATCAATGAATGAAACACTTATATCTTCAGGCTTTGATGAAAAATAATAATTAACCGAGGTTTCCATCTCATTCATAAACACCGGTATCAGGAAATTATCGGACGAAAATGAATTTAGTCTTGAATTATAAAAAAGTGAAAGACCATCCTGAAATTTTACATTCTTGTTGAAATTAATTTTTTCATCGCGCTCGATTTTTTCATTGACCATTTTTTTTACGTAGGTATAATTTGAATCATAATTAAATTTATATTCGATCGTACGGACTTCTTCATCGCTGTATTCCGTAGCCTTAAATCTTTTTGAATACATTTCTTTTCCGTTAAAAATTATATCTGATTCGAAAACACTGTTAAGGCTTACAAAAGGGATACCATCGTAAGACTTCATCTTTGAATAAAGTGAGTAAATGGTCTTATCACCGTCCGCCCGTTTACTTAGGACTTTCATTTTGATCTCACCCAACTTAACGAAACCATAATAAACAATGTATTCAAGTTCTTCACCTTCCAATAAGACTTTACTCTGAGAGATGCATTCCGACGAATAACATACTATCACTAAAAAAACTATTATTATTTTTTTTAAAACAGACATTGAAACATTCATTTATTCATTTCACAAAAGCGGGAGGTTTCCATTTATCTTTTTTATATGATATCAATTCACAGACTACATTACCCAGAGATGAGCTATAATATGCTTTTACAGGCACTCTGTACTCATCATCAGAAACAAGTATCAGGAACTCGCCTTTAAAACCAAAGAAGCCGGCATAGTCGGATGTCCCTTCCATCTTGATAACAGAAATTTCATATTCACACTTTTCAATGTTCACTACTGTCTTATTTGCATTAAACGAATATCTCACGGAAGATTCTTCTTCATTTGCAAAGACGGGGATATTGTAATTTTTGTTATTGAAAGAATTCAGGCGGGATTCATATTGCCAGGAAAGTTCATCACGATACTTAACATTTTTTTTAATTGCTACCTGGGCTTTTTTTTCTGTAGTACCGTCAGTTTCTTTTTTTACCTTTACAAAATTCTTTTTATAATCAAATTTACAATCCGTACGGGAGATGGATTTATCTTTGAAACTTGTTTCAAAGAATTTCTCGGATATAAGCTCATCTTTTTCAAACTCCATTTCCGATTCAAATATCTGATTGATCTTTACGAAAGGTACTTCCGGATAGCTTTTGACTTCGAGCCTGGCATTATAAATAACCCTCTTGCCTTCCTTGTGAGTGCTTGTTAAAACGTATTTTATGTATCCGAGTTTTATGAAACCGTAGGACAGTTCATATTTTAATTCTTCCCCTACATCCATTACCTTTTGCTGAGAATGAGCTTCTTTGAAATTGATTGCTATAATCAAAGCAAACACGAAGAAGCTCATCCTGCAGTTACGAAAAGGCATTTAGAAGTTATTGTTTTAGCTTGGCTAATTTTATCGCGTCATCAAAAAGGGTAACTGCCTTCATAAACTGGTCGTCATTATTTACCCAGACAAGATAGCTTCCATTGTTTCCCCAGATATCACGGGCGATCTGGAATTTAACGGACGTCTTTATAAAATCAAGATCCTTGTCATACTGTTCTTCATTGAACGCTATACCTTTTTCAGTAGCCATACTCTTAAGATCTGAAAGCATGTTCTCATCCACTACAAACCTGTCTCTGAATTCAACAGGTGTCTTATAATTTTCTTCAATCTTTTTCTTGTTACCGGACATAAATCCTTCTGTGAAAATATAAAACAGGTTCAGTCTTCGAAGCTGAACTGAATAATCTGTAAGAGTATCAAGTTTAACGACATAATCGGGGGTGATACCTCCGCCGCCATAAACAGTTCTTCCGCCGAAGGTTTTGAATTCAGGTTTTGCGGAATCCTTATCATTTTTATGATCAATGTTTTCTCCGTCGAAGTTGGTTGAAGTATTGTTATTCAGATATTTACCGTTTTCGTAGGGTTTTTGAATGAGTCTTCCTGAAGGAGTATAATACCTTGCAGTTGTAACT
>JBDTLQ010000146.1:0-7575 GCA_039934715.1 Ignavibacteria bacterium
GCCGCAATAGTTGTAACAGGTTATCAATTGATCCATCCGAGAGATTACAGTGCTTACTATCGAGCAAAGGCGGATCTTCTTATCGATAATAATCTTGAAAGTCTGCCAAAATACTGATTTGAATAAATTAGCTTAAAACGTTTTTTAACACGAATAACACTTGGGAAAATTTCACGACAGCATCGCTGGTCATCACAAAGCATTTATAGAAAAGCAGCATATGTTTTTTGTAAGCAGCGCACCTTTGAGCAAAGAAGGTCATATCAATCTTTCACCCAAAGGTCTCGATTGTTTTAAAGTCCTTGCTCCGGACAAGGTTGCCTACATGGATCTGATCAGCAGCGGCAACGAAACCTCCGCTCACATTCTTGAAAACGGGCGCATCACATTTATGTTCTGTTCTTTTGAAGAGACTCCAAACATACTCCGGCTTTACGGAACAGGCAAAACAGTTTTAAGAAAAGACAAAGAGTGGAAAGAACTCTCCGGACATTTTGAGATCTATCCGAGTACCCGACAGATCATTGTTGCTAAGATTACAAAGGTGCAGACATCTTGCGGGTTTGGTGTTCCTGTCTATGAATACAGAAGGGAAAGAGACATGCATTTTAAATGGGCAGAAAAGAAAGGCGGGAAAGGACTTGAAGATTACATCGCCGAAAAAAATCTGCTCAGCATAGACGGACTGCCTTCATATTTGAATCAGGATTTTGTAAAAGACGTATCCCCGGATTAAAATTTCAATATGTTCTGCAAATAATGAAAACACTTATATTTTTTCTTATTGTTTCAATATGCTCTGTTTGTAATTCGCAAACAGGCTGCATGCCTGCAGGTGAGTACATAGCCGGGATTTATAATAAATACAATATAATTGCACTTGCAGAAGGACCGCACGGCACTCTCAACACTCATAAATTTCTAAGAGAGCTTTTAAAGGATAACACCATTAGCAATTCTGTTGAGTATGTGATCCTTGAGTTCGCAAATATTTCACAACAGGAAATACTTGATCGCTATATAAAAGGAGAGAAAGTTCCGTTTGAAGAATTGCAATTGATCTGGCGTACAGCTACACAGTCTCACGGTCCTCTCTTTGAATCTCCTGTTTATTTTAAACTGCTTGAAACTATTCGCGTTATAAATTTCACTCTGCCTGAAGGAAAAAAGATGCGTGTTCTCGCGGGTGATCCCCTCATTGACTGGCCAAACATAAATACACAAAAAGAATTTTTTGCAAATCTATCCCGGCGTGATGTTCTTCCATCCGAACTTGCAATTACTTACGGAATAGATTCAGGTAAAAAAGTATTACTCATCTATGGCGACGCGCATATTATGAAGTCAAGCGACGAAAAAAAAGATTCAACTCACTGGACGATCCCATATTACATTAACAAAAAATATCCGAACAGTATTTATACCATCGACATGCTCGTTTCAGGAAATTACGGTGCGGAGATAAACCTTTCGGAAATTCCTGAAAATTCAATCTGTGATCTTTCTGTGAGTCCAGTTGGTATGCTTCCGTTCAGAAATAATTTTGATCCCTCCGATACTTTGCTCATGCTCAAAGATGTTTTTGACGCGTCAGCTTATATCGGTCCTTCTGAAAAATGGGAAGCAGATAAACCTGCTCTTATCGATCAGGAATACTGGACAGAGCTTAACCGGAGATCAACTATCATCTGGGGTGAAGGAATCGATATGTCTCTGATGAAATAAGTTCAGTCTCCGGTAATACGTAACAGTCTTTTATATATTCCCTCCGGATCAGTATAAATCTTATGTCTCTTAAAAGACTTGCACAGTGAATTAACATCTCTTAAAAGAATTTCCCTCGACGATCTGTTGCTTGTAATGCCAACTACCTGTGGAAAATCGATCACGACAGCTCTGCCTTTATCCCATAAGATATTGTAAGCTGAATAGTCACCGTGGATCCTTCCGGCCGACACTATTGCTTCAAGAATCTTTACTGATTGCCTGAATGCTTCTTCAGCTTCATCCTTTTCCAGATGAATATCTGAAAGTCTTTCAGATGCCTCACCTTCCGAACCAATGAATTCCATCAGTACAACCTTGCCCGAGGTAGCTATAGGTTTTGGAACAGGAATGCCTGCGTTATAAAGAAAATACAGCTGTCTGAATTCTTCCTGCACCCATAAGATCTGCCGCGCGCTTAAGCCCGTAGCTGATCCCTGATCCATCGCTTTTTGAAGACGTGCGTCACCGACAAATCTTCCTTCCCTGTACATATCATCTCTTCTGAACGAACGGACTCTCAGGTCAGTATAGACCTTTACTGCAATATACTCACCGCAGGATCTGCCAAGATAGACAGATGCTTCCTTTCCGCTCTTGATTATTTTAACGAGGTCATCAAGTATTCCCCTGTCACGCAGTTCTTCAAGGTCAGCTGTATTGAAACCGTGTTCAATACCTTCCTCTGAAATTAATTTTCTTACATTTTGTGTTGCAGATAACTTTCTCTTTTTTGATGTGAATTTTTCAAAGGAGTTGTCTTTTTCTGATAACTCTTCGATGTGTTGTAAAGTAATTTTCAATTTTGTTTTAATTTAATTAATAAAAAAAGCATATAAAAAAAGCTGCGGTGCAACTTCAGGCATCCGCAGCTTTTAAAACTCTGCTTTAATTGAAATATTACTTTATGAAGATTCTAAATTAATGCGGCGGATGTCTGACGTTTGATTTCTTATGTTATTTTTTCTCATGATGACATCCCTCCTTTCGTGGCGGGTTAATTTTTTGCTTTGCAAATATAAATATGATGAACCGGAAATGCAAGTTGTTCAGCATTAAATTAAAATATTTTTATATGTACCAATATTTATTATATTGGACTAAACAATTTTAAGAGAACAAATCTAACGACAATCGTATTTACCCTTTCTACAATTTAAAATAAATAATCTATTGAGATTTATTTTAATACCGGTTTATTCTGATCTTAATTTTTTTTATTTATCAATTTATAAATCCAATATGAACTTTATAAAAAGGTGTTCAATAATTTTATTGTTCGCTGCCGCCTCATGCGGTGATGATCCCGTTCAGAACAATCAGCCGGTTGATACGTCAGGCGATATATTTTATCTAAAGCTTAATGATCTCGGCGGTATATTTACTGCAGATACTTATTCAATTAATTCTGATGGTACAGACAATAAGCTGTTCAATGATTCATTAGTTGTAACATCAGCATCCTATAACGGTAAAGTGGCACTGGTGCATATCGGAGGAGGCTTTTATTATGATAATTTGTATGTCGCTAATGTTGCCACCAAAAAGCTTACCCATATATCCTCTGTCAATTACTATCCCGTATATTTTGCACTTTCTCCCAGGGGTGATAAGGTTCTGTTCACAACGGACGCAGGAAATTTTTTATGCGTTGTTAATTCCGACGGTACAAATTTCATTGTGATCTCTACCGGTATAAGCGATGAATATGCTCCGCAATTTTCTCCTGACGGAGATCATATCGCTTACTTTGAATCAATACCAAGTGTATCAACAAATCTTTACATTATAAAAAGTGATGGCACAGGTAAAGCGCTGATCAAAGACTCGGTACATACACAGTACGGATCAGCTCTGGATTGGTCGCCTGACGGAAATAAAATAGTATTTGATAACATAGATCCATTTCCTTCTGGCATCTGCATTATAAACACAGACGGCACCGGTTACAGAAGAGTTGCGGAAGGAACCACTCCCGACTGGTCTCCTGACGGCACAAAAATTTGCTTTCTGAAATATGTCAATGGAGCAACTGACGTTCTTTCAATAAATCCCGATGGCAGCGGTGAAATCAATTTAACAAACACATCCGCTGAATATGAAGGATATTGCTACTGGTCACCGGATAGCAGGAAGATCTTATACTATCATTCCAATGATAACATTCCGTCAGATCTGAGGATGTATGATTTTAATTCTATGAGCTCCGGAGTTCTGGTAGATTCAGCAACAGCCGGTTTCTGGAAATACTGATCGGGTAAAAATTTTAATTTTTTAAGTGAATCACAAGAGATGAAAATAGAAGATCTTCAAAAGATCGCAATGGGTCTGCCGGGTGTTGCTCAGGATATTAAATGGCAGGGTCATTTGTGTTTTAACATCGGAGGGAAAATGTTTCTGGTAACTTCTCCGGACGCACTTCCCTCTCCCGTTCATTCAAAGTCCCTGAAGATATTTTTTATGGGAGTTGATAGCAACTGACGGATTTTCAAAACATGCATATCTCGGAAGACATCATTGGGTACATCTCGATGATATGAACCGGCTTAAGAAAAAGGATTGGGAACATTACATAAGGCAATCTTATGACTTAGTCTCTTCAAAACTTTCGGCAAAATTCCGGAAGCAAATCGGTTTTAACTGATCAATTCTTAATTCGTAATTCGTAATTCGTAATTCTTAATTGAATTCAGACCGGTTTAAACTGCTCAAACGCCTGAAAGCAGTTCTTGCAATAATGTATCGCACGGCATTGAGTGGGACCGAATGGGGATTGGAGAATTGTATTTTTACTCTGGCAAAACGGACATTCAACATTGTTAAGCATCTCGATCTGTACAAGCCCGTTATGTTTATTCGGCAAAGCAAAGTCAGAGTCTTTCAAAAGCTGTCTTCCTCTTTCAGTGATCATGTTTGAACTCCATTGAACATCAAAGCTTACCTCAACATCTATTCCCGAAACAGGAAGTCTTGAGATCTTCTCTTTAATATCTTTCTTCATATGATCAACTGCCGGGCATCCTGCGAATGTCGGTGTCATCTTTACATTTACAAAATCATCCGCCGAGACCTTTACATCAGTGATTATTCCCATATCTACAACGGATACTTTAGGTATCTCGGGATCCTTTACCTCGTCAAGCACGTCCCATATTTCTTTTTCATTTATCAAAAATTTCTCTTCTTATTTAAAAATTTTATTCTAAATATTTGTAATTTGAAATTTGCAATTTGAAATTTGTAATTACAAATTCCTAATTCTTAATTGTAAATTGAAAATTGAATCTCACCATTCCGCATCCGGATCAATACAATAAACCTCGGTCATCTCATCAAGCAGTGGCTTTAGATAGTCAGGATGTGAACCTTTCCTTCCGCCATAAGAAGGTTTAGCGGAATTTACATCCGGCATTTTCAGACTGGCTTTTTCAAGTATAGGTCTTATTTTTTCAAGCCATTGCTCCTGGAGAATTTTTTCACCCGGAAAAAAATTTCCTTCAATCAATACATCTTCAAATTCCGAAAGTTCGAATATCCCAAGCGCTAATGGAAAACATTCATTGAGAACTGTCTGCAAGCGCAGCCTGCTTTCCTCATTTGAATTGCCGAGCTGCTCGATCCATATATCCGCATGCATTGTATGATACTTTATTTCACCTCTGAACTTCTTCGCTACATTGGCAACAGGTTCAAAGGATGAGTATGTCAGCATATCATATCTTATTGCTTCCGCTGTATCGAATAAAAAATGTCTCATCAGACTAAAGTCATATTCACCGATCGGATATTCAACAAAATGGCAGCACTTAAAATCTTTTTCTCTCCGGGTGAAAGCGATCGTATCCGTATCGGCTTCACCGAATTTGTGAAGTATTTCATAAAGTGCTTGCGCGTGACCGATCTTATCCTGCGCCATTGATGAAAATGCAATGTCTTCTTCGAGTATCGGACCGAGTCCTGTCCATTCAGAATTCCGGTGCCCGAGAATGAGTTCGTCATCAGCCATTCTGTAAATAAGGTCTTTCACCGCGATCAGTTCTTTATCATTTAACTCCATCTGCTTCCTTATGCTCTGCTTTGAATTTGTTTATACGATCCATTACCTTGTAACCGCTTGCCTCGCGATAGATCTTTTCGGGAGTTGTTTCAAAAATATCTTCATCGTCATAATCAGTAGTAAATACATCCGACGTCCTCACAACCCAGATGTTAACGCATTTGTATCTTCTCGCGTATTGCTCCTTCGCAAGTATAACGGCCATTTCAGGATTCGGCGCGTGAAGTGAACCGACATGAATATGTCTGTCGCCTTTCTTTGCCTGGTGAAATACCTCATAGGTCTGCCAGTGACTAAGATCTTTTATGGGTATGTTATCTGGTTGGTCGGGAAGATTTTCCCGTGTGACACGCGGGTCTAAAGATTTTATTGACATTAAATTATAAACTAAATTATGCTAACGGAACAGAGTATTTTTCAGTTGGTCTCAGCAGAGCTCTTCTTACCCATTCGCCTTTTTCTTCCGCTCTTCTTCTTACAGCAAGTCTCTCTTTATTACATGGCCCATCGCCGTTGATCACTTTCTTAAATTCATTCCAGTCAGGTTCGGTGTATTCCCATTTTCCTGTTTCAGTATTCTTCTTTAACTTATCATCGGGTAATGTCAAACCTAATTCCCATATTTTCGGAACATACATATCAAGAAACTTTTGTCTCATGTCATCATTGGATGCCATCTTTACTTTCCATCTCATCAATGTTTCCGTATGAACTGAAATTTTATCCGAAGGTCCAAAGAAATGCATGATCGGAGGCCACCATCTGGTAAGAGCTTCCTGAACCATCTGTCTCTGCTTCGGTGTGCCTGTCGCGAGGAAGACCACATTGTCATGCCCGTACTTCAAATGGAAAGATTCTTCGAGACAAATTCTCTCAAGCGCCCGGCAGTAAGGTCCGTAGGATCCTTTTGAATTAGCTACCTGATTTATTATTGCTCCCGCGTCTATGAGCCAAGCAATAACTGCCGTGTCGGCCCACGTCACCGCAGGGTAATTAAATACATTTGAATATTTTGATTTTCCGGTGATGAGATCATTGATCATGTCCTCGCGGGATTTGCCAAGTGTTTCCGCAGCGCTGTAAAGGAGCTGCGCATGGCCGACTTCATCCTGAACTTTCGCCATCAATGCAAGCTTTCTTCTGAAACCGGGAGCACGTGTGATCCATGTTCCTTCCGGCAATGCTCCGATGATCTCAGAGTGTGCATGCTGTTCGATCATTCTTATCAGCTGCTTCCTGTATTCAGCAGGCATCCAGTCTGAAGGCTCTATCTTTTCTCCGGCCGCGATCCTTGCTTCGAATTTTTCAAGCTTCTTCGAATCTTCGGCATCCGTGCTTCCGTTCTTTGACTCTTCAAAAATATATCCGCCACCGTACATGATAATATTATTTAAATTTTTTAATAGGACTTATAAAAATGAACTTATAGTTCTAAATTAAAATTTCTTTTCGTGAAATTAATATAAATATATCTATTTTAATATAACGTAATTTATGTCAATGCTCTCTGATTTTTCTGTAAAACAAAAACGCAGAGTCATTCAAAAGCTGATGATCAAACATTTCTTTTATGTACATCAGCTGTAATCCGTATAATCCGTGTAATCTGTGTTCTGACCCACATTTCATTGCTGTCCAAATTATTTTTATCAACACTTAAAAAGTCTTAAACTAAGCAAGATTAGAATAATAATTATCATTTTTAAAAATAACCCGCCTGTGATAAATTGCCGATAAAGAAATTCAGAGCAATG
>JBDTLQ010000147.1:0-7562 GCA_039934715.1 Ignavibacteria bacterium
TACTGTCGCGATAGTTGTCCATGACTCACCTCTGTTCCTGCTTACATAAACAGTGCTGCCGTAAACTACGAACACCGAGTTTCTATCTGTCGGATGCTGGCAAAGATTATTTCCAATACCGCCTCCCGCTGAAAGTTTTGACTGCCATTGATAGCTCATTGTTGCTCCCGCTGTCAGAAGCCATGTTTGTCCGGCGTCAGTCGTTTTTATGATCGCATTGTTCATGCTGCTTACAGCAAATCCTGTATTTGAATCATAATAAAATATATCCACTAAGTTCGCGATCATTGGATTCGCTTCGAATGTATAAAATCTTGCATCGTTGTTTTTGTTATTCCTTATGAATCCGCCGCCGCCGCATACATGAACATCATTTATCCCGGTACCTGTAACTCCGGTAACATCCGTCATTATTCTTGTATTTACCGAGGACCATAGTGAACCGTTTGGTTTAACATACAAAGTTCCATACTCACCTGTCAGAGCTATCCCGTCCCCGAAATATTTTACCTTTAATAAATTTCGTGTAGTACCCACGGCCTCAGGGGTCCAGCTGGTTCCTCCGTTAACGGTAACAAAAACCGATCCGTTCTTTCCTACAACAATTCCTGTTTGCCAGTCAAGAAATGAAATTGAATTAAGGTCAACTGCCGTGATACCTGTATTGGCAGGAGTCCAATCAATACCTCCGTTAACAGTCTTATAAACTATACCGCCGTCACCGCAGACAAAACCATTATTATCATCAATGAAATAAATTGATCTCACTGTATTGGTAATACCAATATCGATCGTAGCAATTTCTGAATTTATTTTTTTTGTCTTATATATCTTACCATTGGATCCGGAGATCCATACATTATCATTGTACGAAGTCACATCTTTAAAATTTGCCGCATCCACTGTATAGCTTGACCAGGTATTACCTGCATTTGTAGATCTGAAAATCAAACCATTATCACCTACAGCTATAATGTTTACTCCGTCGGGAGTGTTTATACTGTTAAAGCCGGCAGAAAATATGGGGTTTGAATTTAACAAGAGTGCAGATAAAAGAAATATTGAAAGTAAAATATTCTTTTTCATTTTTTGGATTGTTTTTTTGATTTTTTAATGTTTAAAAATAACCTTATTGAAGTGTAATTACAATCAGAATTTTATTGTATAAAAATTTTTGGGGTTTCTGATTTGACATTTTTGGCTTGGGCAATAAAAAAACCGGTAGCTAACAATCTTTTAACTTCCGGTTGATTTGGAGTCGTGCTAAACTTTCTTTTTTGTTACAAATAATGTAAACTCTACACACTCAATGAACTATTTAGCTGCTTCCTGCTTATTGATCTTTTCTTTCTGATCTCTGTAAGATTTCTTATCATAGATCTTAATAGACATGTCAATACTCTCATTAGCCTTTTTAATATTTTTACTCTGCAGGTAAAGATCGGACATTATATAATAAACACTTGCTTCATTAACAGTACCTCTCACATATTCAAGACACTGCTCTAGTGTTTTTAGAGCATCCTTTCTTTCCTGTTTGGTTGAATTCTCCTTCTTCATTGTCTTATAACCTTTATCGAGAAGAAGAGAACCGTAACTTTGCCTGAGATCAAAATCATTCTTTCCGTATTTCACGAACGCGTCTGTGATGAATTGGTCTGCAGACACGTAATCATCTTTTTCTGCATAATACGATGCAAGACTGATGTAGCCGTCTTTAGCTTTCTCACTGGCCGGGTATTCTACCAGCAGAGCTTTTAGAGCTACCGGGTCTTCATTCATATACGCGAGCATGAATTTTGCATCATCTGTATATCCTTTTTCATTTGCAGGATCGGAAGTTATAGTGTTATTAAGATAAGCCTTTACATCTCCTTCAAGTCCGTTTGATGCAAGCTTGTCTGCGAACTTATAATTTGCTTCAGGATCAGTCGGATTATCTTCAACAGCTTTCTTCAATGCTCCATATGTATTAACACCATTATTATAGTCTTTCATCTTTTGCAGAAACTGTTCCGCAGGAATGTAACCATATATCCTGTCGACCTCATTTCCATCAGCGCTTGCGAATACAATTGTCGGATAACCCTTGACTCCATATTTCTTTACGAGATCAGGACCTTCTCCTTTTTCCGCGTCTATCTTCCAGTTGATCTGATGTTCATTTGCAAATGTAGATACTTCGGGATTTGTATAAACTTTTCTGTCCGTCTCAATGCACCATTTGCACCAGTCTGTGATGAAGTCTATCATTACAATTTTATTTTCCTGCTTTGCTTTGTCTAAGATTTCCTGGTAGGATCCGCTTTGAAAACTTACATCTTCCGCGAAGGTTGTTTTTGTTACAATAAGTATTAATACAATTATAAAACTTTTTAATATCGATTTCATCTTGATTCTCCTGAGTTGATTTTATTGAAAATTACACATATAGATTTTTAACCGCAATGTTATAAACTGTCAATAGGTCTGAGGATTTTTTCAAAAAAAAAAATTTCGCTATTTTAATAACATCATCTTTCTTGATTGAATACTATTACCGGATTCAAGTTTGTAATAATATATTCTTCCCGGCAGATCCTTACACATACCATCCTTTCAATGTGAATGTATAACGGTATCTCTTTATAACCTTCAACTTTCAACTTTCAACTTTCAACTTTCAACTTTCAACTTTCAACTTTCAACTTTCAACTTTAAACTTTCAACTTTATAACTTTATAACTTTATAACTTTTAACTTTTAACTTTTAACTTTTAACTTAAAACTGCTCTTCCTCTGTCGACCCCGCCAGAGCAGTCGTTGCCGAATTTCCTGACGTTATTGTCATCTGCACTTCATCAAAGTACCCGGTACCAACGAATGTCTGATGCTTGACAGCTTTGAATCCTGAATCTTTTTCGAGCATGAACTCGAGTTCCTGAAGTTTTGTAAACGCCGTCATTCCGAAATCTCTATACCCAAGTGCGAGCTCGAACATTGCGGTATTTAACGCGTGAAAACCCGCGAGAGTTATGAACTGATACCTGTATCCGAGATCAGCGAGATCATTTTGGAACGCGGCAATTTGTTTATCGTTGAGATTCTTTTTCCAGTTGAAAGAAGGAGAGCAATTATATGCGAGCATCTTACCGGGAAATTTTTCATGAATACCCGAAGCAAATTCTTTTGCTTCTTCAATGTCAGGTCTTGAAGTTTCACACCAGATAAGATCAGCGTAAGGAGCATATGCGAGTCCTCTGTCGATAGCACATTCCATTCCTCCCTTGATCTTAAAAAATCCTTCCATTGTTCTTTCACCGTGAATGAAACGCTGGTCTCTTTCATCAATATCATTTGTTAAAAGATTCGCGCTGTTGGCATCTGTTCTTGCAATGAGAACAGTAGGAACATTCATTGTATCGGCAGCCAGTCTGGCTGAAATAAGTGTATTTATAAATTCACGAGTAGAAACTAAAACCTTCCCTCCGAGATGTCCGCACTTTTTTGCAGAGCTAAGCTGGTCTTCGAAATGAACTCCCGCTGCTCCCGCTTCGATCATCGCCTTCATAAGCTCAAACACATTAAGCGGACCACCAAACCCTGCTTCAGCATCAGCGACTATCGGCGCGAACCAGTAAATGTCGTCCTTACCTTCAAGATGTGAGATCTGATCCGCCCTGATGAATGCATTATTGATCCTCTTAACAACAGAAGGAACACTGTCGGCAGGATATAAGCTTTGATCAGGATAAGTGTGTCTTGCATTATTCGCATCCGCGGCAACCTGCCAGCCGCTCAGATAGATCGACTTCAATCCTGCCTGCACCTGCTGAACCGCCTGATTGCCCGTCAATGCTCCGAGCGCTCTTATGAACTTTTCATTGTTAAGCATACTCCATAATCTCTCAGCACCTTTTCTTGCAAGAGTGTATTCTATTTCCATCGAACCTTTGAGCTTATAAACTTCCTCTGCAGAATACGTACGCTCGATGTCCTTCCATCTATCGTCCGTTGCCCACGCATTAGCAATTTCATTGATTTGTTGTTGTCTCGAAGTCATAATTTTATTTTTAAGGGTTTTAATTTTTAAATGAGAAAAATTTCGTTTCAAAATAAACCATCTCATCTGACATTTGACATTTGACATCTGACATTTGACATCTGACATTTGAAGCCAAACATCTCGCCTCTAGCATCTCACGTCTCGCATCTAGCATCTCAAGTCTCGAATCTCACGTCTCGCATCTCAAGTCTCACATCTCAAGTCTTGCGTCTAGCGTCTAACCTCTCGCGTCTAACGTCTCGCATCTCACTTCTAACGTCTCGCATCTCACGTCTCACGTCTCGCATCTCACGTCTCACGTCTCGCATCTAGCGTCTCGCGTCTAGATCTTCTCATAGGCCGCAATTGTTAAAAACTCTTGAAACTTCTCAGACACCGTAAGGTTATCCATCAATTCTTTTGCATCCATAAATTTTCCTTTATCAAATTCATCTTTGCCTGTCATACTTTTTATTTTATCAAGTTCTTCTTCCGCCAGTTTAAAATAAAGTTCTTTCGTAATTTTTCTTCCGTCATTTAATTTTCCGTTTGGCTGATGGATCCATTGCCAGATCTGCGCGCGTGATATCTCAGCTGTAGCCGCATCCTCCATAAGATTGTATATCGGAACGCAGCCATTTCCATTTAGCCAGGCTGCAAGATATTGTATCGCGATGTTAATATTAAGACGTAAACCATTTTCAGTGATCTCACCTTTCGGAACTTCAAGCAGGTCCTTTGCCATAACATTTACATCATCTCTTTTTACATCGATCTGATTTGCATCCTTCATGATGCCGTCAAAAACTTCCATAGCGACCGGTATTAATCCGGGATGAGCGACCCATGTTCCGTCGTGTCCGTCCTTCGCTTCCCTCTCCTTATCAGCTCTGACCTTTGCAAGCGCTTCTTCATTTGCCTTCTCATCATTCTTGATCGGGATCTGAGCTGCCATCCCGCCCATTGCATGTATTCCTCTACGGTGACAGGTCTTTATTAAAAGCTGTGAATAAGAACGCAGGAAATGTGTTGTCATTGTCACTTCACTCCTGTCGGGCAAAATGAATCCGGGATGGTTATGGAATTTTTTTATGAAACTGAAAATATAATCCCATCTTCCGCAATTAAGTCCGGCTGAATGTTCCCGCAGTTCATACAAAATTTCATCCATCTGAAACGCGGCCAGTATAGTTTCTATAAGAACTGTTGCACGTATAGTCCCTCTATTAATATTCAATTCATCCTGCGCCATATTGAATATATCATTCCAAAGCCTTGCCTCAATATAGCTTTCAAGTTTTGGCAGATAAAAATATGGACCGCTTCCTTTTGAAATTAACTTCTTCGCGTTATGAAAAAAGTACAGACCAAAATCAAATATCGAAGCGGAAACCGGTTCACCGTCAATCAGCACATTCTTTTCCTCAAGATGCCATCCCCGCGGACGAACCATCAATGTCGCCGTCTTTTCATTCAGCTTATAATTTTTTCCCGACTCATTTGTAAATGAGATCGTTCCTTCAATCGCATCACGTAAATTTATCTGGCCTTCAATATTATTATCCCATGTTGGAGAATTTGAATCTTCAAAGTCGGCCATGAAAACTTTCGCTCCGGAGTTCAAGGCATTTATGATCATCTTCCTTTCAACCGGACCAGTGATCTCAACGCGTCTGTCTTTAAGATCTTCCGGTACCGGTGCTGCTCTCCAATCATTCTCCCTGATACTTTTTGTCTCTTCGGGAAAATCAGGAAATATACCTGAATCAATTTTCTGCTGAACATTTTTTCTTTCATCAATCAGCTTTTTTCGTTGAGCTCCGAAAGCTCTTTCAAGCTTCATGACAAAATTCAGCGCATCCTCTGTCAGAATACTTTTATATTCTTCATTGAGCTTTCCTTTTATCTGCAAAATGTCAGACATCAGATTTTATTTTTTTTTGAATTACATATTGGGGGAGTGTTGTAAAATATTTATCTTAGAAGAATCAAAGAGTTCCTTCAAAAATATTTGATTCCAATATACACTTCCGCGAAAGAATTATCACGTTTAAAATAAACTTCTTTAAAGGATATTGGGTTAGCGTGGAGAGTAGTTCATTAGTTTAATAGTTAACTCTGTTAAGTAAGCAAGTTAACAAGTTTCCCCCAGCAAATTTTTTATTGTATCGCAATTAACCAATTAACCAATTAACCAATTAACCAATTAACCACGATATTGTTCTTGAAATTCAAATACTATTCTTTTATTATTGTTCAAATTAAATCTCAAATCAAACTGACAATATGATTAGTAGTTATTGATTAACGATAACTAAATTCAAAAAATGAAAAAAATAAAATCGGTTCTTGCAGTTTTAGTTCTTTCCATATTTCTAATATATAATACAGGTTTTTCTCAAAACAATTCAACATACAATTTCCTCAAATTAGATATAGGCGCAAGAGCTTCCGCTCTCGGCGGCAGTTTCAATTCCGCTACCAATGATGTTAATTCTATTTTCTATAATCCTGCCGGACTTTCCACTTTGACCAATAAGCAGGCATCATTCGGATTTTTTAAATATTTGCTTGATGTTAACTCCGGGAATATTTCTTTTAGTCAGCGGTATAAGGACGCGGGTTATTTCGGAGCGGGGATCAGATACATAAACTATGGCAGCTTTGAAAAATTTGACGAGCAGTCTGTAAGCCAGGGTACTTTCGGTGCGAATGAGCTGGCACTTTCACTTGGATATTCAAATCTTTATAAAAACAATTTTCATTACGGTGTAAATCTGAAATTGATCTATTCCAAGATTGATATCTATTCCTCTGCGGCGTTAGCAGCGGACTTCGGGGTTTTATATGTCATCCCGGCATCACAATGGAATTTTGGACTGAGTGTGTTAAATGCAGGCGGGCAATTGAGCAAATATAATTCGACCAGTGAGCAGCTCCCGCTTGACGTAAGAATTGGTGTAAGTAAAAAACTTGAACACCTGCCTTTGAGAGTTCACTTTGAAGTTTCCAACCTGACCGAAAAAGTTGAAGATCAGGAAAATAATTTTAAGGAATTTTTACAGCATTTTGAAAATCTTTCTGTAGGCGGTGAATTTGATTTCAGTGATAATGTAAAATTCAGGATCGGTTATAATAATGGTGAAAGACAGAATCTGGAAACAGGAAGTTCGCTTGGTATCGCCGGCTTCTCGACAGGTTTCGGAATAAAACTGCTCGATAATTATACAGTTGACTACGCTTTTAATTCACTCGGCAAGATAGGTTCAATGCACAGGATCGATGTAGCACTGGCATTGAAGTAAATAGTTTTTTCAAAAAAATAGTTTTAACCTCACAGAGTTGTATGATCTGTGAGGTTTTTTTGCATCCTTCCAATGTTGACCCATATAAATTGAGTGTCCCTGCCTGACAATAATTAAGTGTTAACAACTATTCTTATTTGATAACAATTTCTTTAAGTTACATAAGTAAACGTTCATTCCAGAATGAGTTTCATATCTTATAAACTATAAACAAAAATATTAATTATTTAAAT
>JBDTLQ010000148.1:0-7561 GCA_039934715.1 Ignavibacteria bacterium
TTAGTTAAGTTAGTTAAGTTAGTTAAGTTAGTTAAGTTAGTTAAGTTAGTTAAGTTAGTTAAGTTTGTTAAGTGCACTTACTCAACTTACTCAACTTACTCAACTTACTCAACTTACTCAACTTACTCAACTTACCCAACTTACTCAACTTACCCAACTTACCCAACTTACCTAACTTACCCAACTTACTCATTTCACCGGGCCAGCGATGAATCTACTTTACTAAATAGAAAATACAAATTTTTATAACTAAATTGCAAAATCTTAAAATTAAATAAACCTACCATGAAAGAAAATTTAAAGATCTTATTTTCCTTTGTCATTCTAATTTCTTTAATTCTCGGCTGCAGCAAGCTGAGTAATCTTGCCGGAGACAGTTCGGACAAATTATTTTTTTGTGAAAATTATAATTCCAGCACAGATAAGTGTGACGGCAAAAGCGAAAAGTATACCAGCGGCTATCTGACGGTAATGATCGATCTCCGTCCGTCCAAGAGAGTGGTCGGTACCGATAAAGTGAACATAAATATCACAGATCTGAAAACCGGGAATGTAGTTGATACTTACCCTTATGATACGAAAGCCGACATGAATTATGTTTATTTTGATAAAGTTGATTTTAAGAATCCGGGCAAGTATAAAGTGAGTGCACTAAAACCGGACGGGACAGTGCTTGTAAGCAATGAGATCGAGATCACCGATAAGTGATCTGTATCAAAACATTTAAGAAAATTTTCATAAAGTCATGGACCGGTCAGCTTAATGAAACCGAAGATCATAATAATATTTTTAATACTTATTATTATTTTACCCGCGGGTTCGTTAATTGCTGATGATAAAAGACCTCCTAAGAAACCCAAAAAGAAAAAGGTCAATGTTTCACTTCTTTCAGTTTCACAAAAAATAAATGAATTAAAAGCTGATGAGGATTTTTATTCGGTAAAATCCACCATTGCGCAGAGATGGCTTCCGGTGATGACATCTGTTCGGGATGGAAATTTATCGAGGACAGACGCGATAGATTCCTTGTATAGATTTACAAATCAGCTTTGGGATTTTATGGAAGCAAATATTAAATCAAAAAAAATAAAGAAGTATTCAGATGAGGAATGGGTTTTTCCGGTGAGAGGCTATGGACCAGGAGCTATTGGCGGTTATAACGGGAGTGGTTATATCACAGCAGGATTTGATTTTTTTGATAAGAATTCAGACGGACACCCGGCACATGACATTTTCATTAATGACGGTGATCATGACTGTAACGATGACAATACAGGTTCACCTGTAGAAATACTCTCCATGAGCGGAGGGATAGTTGTAGAAACAAGAAAGATATGGGCGCCGGACATGACTGATATTAAAGGCGGAAAAATAGTTTATGTTTATGATAATTTCACCAACGGGTTTTTTTATTACGCGCATTTGAAGGATGTATATGTAAACACCGGAGATCTTGTTAAGCCGGGTACAACGTTAGGCATAATGGGAAGGACGGGAAAGAACGCTTATCCTTCACGGTCGCCGACACATTTGCACATAATGTATGTAAGATCATTTGACGGCGATCTGAGACCTGAAAACATTTACAATGATCTTCTAAAAGCAAAGACAATCGAATAGGAATATAAAATGAAATCTGAAAAAATAATTGAGACCGCTATAACTTTTGATGATGTACTGCTGATCCCAAACAGATCAAAAGTACTGCCGCGCGAAGTCAATTTAAGAACAAAGCTTACAAAAAATATCGAACTTAATATTCCCATTCTTTCCTCAGCGATGGATACAGTTACCGAAAGCGAGATGGCAATTGCTGTTGCGCGTGAAGGCGGATTAGGGGTTATTCATAAAAACATGTCAATTGAAAATCAGGCTTCGGAAGTTGACAGGGTCAAGCGAAGCGAAAGCGGAATGATCATTGCTCCGATAACACTTACATCAGGGAAGACGATCGGTGACGCTCTTCTGCTAATGCAGCAGTATAAAATTTCGGGTATACCGATAATTGATAAGGAGAATAAGCTGATAGGAATTCTCACCAACCGCGATCTGAGGTTTGAACCCGATGAAACCCAGCTTGTATCGGATATTATGACAAAGACAAATCTTGTTACCGCGCCAATGGGTACGGATCTTGAAAAGGCTGAAGTAATTCTGCAAAAATATAAGATAGAAAAACTTCCTGTGGTTGATAAGAAAGGTGTGCTGAGAGGATTAATAACATTTAAGGATATTCAGAAGAGGAAAAAATTTCCTTTTGCATGCAAGGATAAATTCGGCAGGCTGAGAGTGGGAGCAGCTGTGGGAATTGCAGAAGATACAATTGAGAGAGTATCGGGACTTGTGAAAGCGGGAGTTGATGTAATTGTAATTGATACCGCTCATGGACATTCGCAGGGTGTTCTTGATATGGTAAAAAAAGTGAAGAACAAGTTTGATGTGGATCTTATCGCGGGAAATGTCGCTACAGCGGAAGGCACTAATGATCTTATAAAGGCGGGAGCAGATTGTATCAAGGTTGGAATAGGAGCAGGTTCTATCTGCACTACGAGAGTTATCGCCGGCGTTGGTGTTCCTCAGATGACTGCAGTGATCGAATGTGCGAAGGTGGCGGCGAATTATAAAATCCCGGTTATTTCGGACGGTGGTATAAAACAGACGGGTGATGTTCCCAAAGCGATCGCGGGCGGAGCTGATTCCGTGATGCTCGGCGGAATGTTCGCGGGAACGGAAGAGGCTCCCGGCGAAAAAGTTTTATATGAAGGAAGAAGCTATAAAGTTTACAGAGGAATGGGCTCGCTTGAAGCGATGAAGAAGGGAAGCAGCGACAGGTATTTTCAGGATGCTGAAGATGATATTAATAAATTAGTGCCTGAAGGCATTGAAGGAATTGTTCCTTATAAAGGAAATGTCAGTGAAACTATTTACCAGATCATCGGAGGTCTTAGAGCATCTATGGGTTATTGCGGAGCTAAGAATATTTCTGAGATGAAATCTAAGACAAAATTTGTAAAGATCACAAATGCGGGATTGAAAGAATCTCATCCGCATGATGTGAAGATAACCAAAGAAGCGCCGAATTATGGACTTAAGTAGAGTGTAGAGTATAGTGTGTTGAGTGTGTTGAGTGTGTTGAGTGTGTTGAGTGTATTGAGTGTATTGAGTGTATTGAGTGTATTGAGTGTATTGAGTGTATTGAGTGTGTTGAGTGTATTGAGTGTGTTGAGTGTATTGAGTGTATTGAGTGTATTGAGTGTGTTGAGTGTGTTGAGTGTGTTGAGTGTGTTGAGTGTGAGAGTGTGTTGAGTGTGTTAAGTTTGAGAGTGTGTGGAGTGCAAAGTAGATTCAATTAACTAATTAACTAATTAACTAATTAACCAATTAACCAATTAACCAATTAACCATTTAACCAAAAGAAAATGTACACATCAATAGAACAATTTCTGAAAGACTGGAAGTACGAAAGCGATTCAACAGTGAATCTTATGAAAAATATAACTGATGAATCGTTGGGTCAAAAAATTATTCCTGATGGAAGATCACTGGGATTTCTTGGATGGCATATTGCTATCACTATTCCTGAAATGATGGGCAAGACAGGATTGAAGATCGATGGACCGAAGGAAGATTCACCGGTTCCGAAATCAGTGAAAGAGATCGTGGATGGTTATGCAAAAGCCTCAGCATCATTTGCTGAACAGTTGAGCAAAAACTGGAAAGACGATATGCTGAATGATGAGGATGAGATGTACGGAAATAAATGGAAGAAGGGCATGACACTTTCGTATCTGCTATTGCATCAGGCTCATCACCGCGGCCAAATGACAGTGTTGATGAGACAGGCGGGTTTAAAAGTCATAGGAGTATATGGTCCTGCAAAAGAAGAGTGGGCTGCAATGGGAATGAAGCCGCTCGAATAGAGATCATTGAGTTACTCTGTTCTAAATAAAAATCCTAATCAATTGAACAGGAAGAAGATCCTTCTTTTCATCATTTGCATTACCATCCTCACGCGTGTGTATCATATCACATTTCCTCTGATCGGCTGGCAATCATGGAGACAGACTGACACCGCGTCTATCGCGAAAAATTTTTTTCAGAACGGTTACAATATTTTTTATCCACAGATAGAATGGAGAGGAAACACTGCTGGATATGTTGAAAGTGAGTTTCATATTTATCCTTTCATTGTATCACTGTTGTATGGGATTTTCGGAATGGATGAAATGTGGGGGAGGATCGTATCACTGATCTTTTCGGTGCTGACGGTTTATGGATTATACCTGCTGGTAAGAAAGATCATTTCCGAAAACACTGCTTTATGGTCGGCATTCATTTATGCAATACTTCCTCTGAACATTTATTTCACAAGAGCATTCATGCCAGAATCTATGATGCTGATGTGCTCGGTGTACGGAATATATTTTTACAATGAATGGATTGAAAATGACCGGTGGAAGAATTTTACATTATCACTTTTATTCATAGCACTTGCTGTACTAATAAAACTGCCGGCACTTTACTTAGGATTGCCGCTTTTGTATCTCACCATAAATAAATTCGGAAAATCTTTTTTAACTAACCCGAAGATCTGGTTATATTCAATACTGGTTTTTGTACCTGCCATATTATGGTATTATCACTCTCACCAGTTATACGATCAGACAGGCTTAACATTCGGGATCTGGAATGCCGGCAAGGATAAGTGGGGAATGATCGAGCCACTTCTTACGATCAAGTTTTACAATGATATTTTTTTTAAGAGCATCGCTGAAAGACATTTAACGTATGCGGGCTTTATTGTTTTTATCTGGGGTTTATTTTTAAAAAGACAACATCCGAAAGAAAAACTCTTTGATTGGTGGCTGATCTCTGTCGTGGTATTTATTTTTATCGCGCCTCAGGCGAACACCGCGCAGGAATATTATCAATTGCCATTAAATGTTCCCGCGGCCGTGTTTATAGGAAAAATATTTTCAGAGTATTTCAGTTTTGGTTCTTTAAAAGCTTCGTTTGTCAAAAATAAATTCGCGTCCGTATTTCTGAGCTTGTGTCTGACCGGAATTATTGTCCTTAGCTTTTTACGGATGGGCAACTTTATGAAGAGTGAAAATTATAATGCTCCTGTATTTAAGTTCATTGAAGATATCCATTCAAATATTCCTAAGGAAGACCTTGTTGTAACAGTCACCGAAGGGAATCCGACAATTTTATATTTGAGTGAAAGGCGGGGCTGGGCTTCTAATCCCGACGATATCAGTGATAAGTTCATAAACGATATGAGGGAGAAGGGAGGAAAATATATCATATCGGAAAAAAATATGTTCCATACTGAAAAACAGAATGAGGTTTTACAAAACCTGTTGAAAAATTATGAGGTGGTAGAAAATACAGACGATTATATTATCATTAAGATCAATTGACCTTAGGAATTTTTATTAGTTCAAAAATATTCTAAATTGCACTAAATAACTCAAGGAGAATTTTACAATGAAACAGTTCCAGGATAATATAGGAGCAGTCGATGCTTCCTTTACAACTTCAACCACAAGAAAATATCTGCTGAATGTATATAACTGGATGGCAATGGGTCTTGCACTGACGGGAATAGTAGCGTATGGCATTTCACAATCATCTTTCGTTTACACATTAATGCAGACCCCGATTTTATATTTCGGATTATTTATCGCGCAGCTTGCCGTAGTGTTGGGTTTATCGTTTGCAATCAATAAGATCCCGGCAGGTGTCGCGATCGGTGCTTTCTTCTTATATTCAGCTTTGACAGGAGTGACATTTTCAGTTTTATTTTTAATTTATACAGGAGCATCGATCGCGTCAACATTTTTTATCTGCGCGGGAATGTTTGCCGGAGTCAGTGCTTTCGGATACGTTACAAAAATGGACCTGACAAAATTCGGTACTTATTTTTTTATGGCATTGATTGGACTTATAATAGCATCTGTAGTAAATATTTTTTTGAAAAGTACGACTCTATACTGGATCATTAGTTATGCAGGAGTTCTGATATTCGTAGGGCTGACAGCTTATGATACGCAAAGGATAAAGAAGATGAGTCAGATGACTGACTTCGATACTGAAGAAGGAAAGAAAAGCGCGGTAATGGGAGCCTTGATGCTGTATCTTGATTTTATAAATATGTTTCTATTCCTGTTGAGAATTTTAGGAAATCGTAAATAAATTACAAATTACAGATTCCAAATAACTAATAATCAATAAACTATTTGAAATTTGTAATTTGAAATTTGTAATTGATTCAGATCCATCTTCTCACCACAAACCTTTTACCCGAAGTTGAGCTCCAGTCATTTACCGGAGTTCTTTCACTTAAAACACTTTTTAGTCTTGAGAGCAGATCACTTTTATGAACGCCCAGATCGGGTGTGCTTTCAATTACAGTATTCTCATCGAGCACTATTATAACATGACCGCTCCAGGTGATAAGATCAAGCGGCATGAGAATTTGTGAGATCTCGCTAGCGGACATTCCTTTTATCTCAACCCCGTTGCCGAATTCAATCAGAGAAGATGTATTGCGCGGGGTCGAGCCGTTAGTAGCCTGGTAAATCAGCCCTGAGCAGTCGACACCTTTAAGTGACCACAGATCTTTTTCCGCACTGGGAAGTTCGGATTGAGGTTTGTAATACTCCAGTAGTTGCCCGATGCCGTCGGCATAGTTACCTCCCCACATGTATCCATAGCCTTCAAGAGTGTTCAGTTTATTTATGATCTCAGTTTTATCAGGCATTGATCTGTTCCTGTTGTCAGGCTTTGTATCGAGTGTATTTACAAACCTGCTGTCAATATAAAGATCTGAGTTGTAAGGATAATCCTCTGTAGTAACTTTTAGTATATCATATCCATCCTTCGGAATTACTTCAAGAATTTCAAATACAGTATTTGGGAAAGCTATGAATTCCATTTCACGGATAAGACCTTTATTATCAAGCTTAACTTCATTACCTCCTGATCCCCCAAACACTGACGGGTAATCACTTGTATTAAGAACCGGCGTGTTCAATATTGATACAGCGTATTTTTTTTCTTCTGTCTGGGAATTACAATCTGCAGATTGAAATGAAATTAAAAATAAGAGTATGAAATAAAAACCATGTTTAGATCTGCTCATAACCAACTATAATATTGTTAAAGTTTTTTTATATGCTAAATTGACAAAAATAAATCTTGCTTTCAATGGACTTTCAAACTTTCTGCCTGCATGCGTCCCATCCGTCCAAAACGTTTACATTTGGAAATATCTTATTTTAACGCAAAGTTACGCAAAGTTCACAAAGATTAAGTTTTCTTAATTGAAAAAGAACATTTATAATAAATCTTCGATTCCTGTGCGCACCTTTGCGCTGTGCGATTAAAAAAAGTTGTAAGGTTTAATTTTTAAAAACCAAAAAATATTTCACTTGGGAACGATAACTCATATAAATTTCAAAAAAGAAAAATAATTTGGACACGATTTCAGAATGTTTCAGAACACATCCGTCCAAAACGATTTAAGAATTCAACACTAACTTTTAAACATAAACTA
>JBDTLQ010000149.1:0-7552 GCA_039934715.1 Ignavibacteria bacterium
GTTACTATTATTTTTTCTTGGTTATTATTAAAAGAAAATTTATCTTATTTTTTTATTATAGGCGCGGGCATAACAATGACGGGAGTTTACCTTACGCAGAGAGGCATCAGGAATGAAAAGATATGAATAAATATTTTTTAGATCAGTAACAGCAGAAGCATTGAGCGAAAATACAGAAAGCATAGCACAGCGTAAGATCAAAGTAGCAATCCATTCTCTTTATGCCGCCATCATTATTACTTTGATAAAGCTTCTCGCGGCGCACTTCAGCGGGAGCCTTGGCGTGTTATCCGAAATGTTCAATTCAGCGATCGATATTTTTGTCTGCATAGTCACGATCTTGTCGATAAAATATTCATCACGGCCTCCCGATGAAGATCATAATTACGGTCATGAGAAGGTTGAAAATTTTTCCGCTTTGTTCCAGGTATTCATATTGTTCATTACATCTTCATATATAATTTATGAAGCAATTAACAGGCTGTTCATTGGTAAGAATGTTGAGGTAAATGTCAGCATATGGATCTTCATAGCGCTTATCGTTTCAATGGTGATTGATTTCTATCGGGCCAGGATCTTAAGGAAGGTGGCAAGCGAAACCAAGTCGAATGCGCTCGAAGCCGATGCTATGCACTTTTCCGCGGACATACTGAGCTCGGGAGTTGTTATCATAGGCTTAATTCTTGTTTACCTTAACATAAGTAAAATAGCCGACACCATAGCGGCCCTTGTGGTAACCTGCGTTATAATTTTTCTCGGGTTCAAGCTTTCCCGAAAGGCGATCGATTCACTGATGGACCGTGTACCCGCGGGCTTGTATGAAAAAGTAAAATACGAAACACTGTTATTAAAAGGAGTTGAAGACATAAAGAGTTACCGGATAAGAAGCTCGGGATCGAAAATATATATCGATATGACAATCTTAATCAGCCGTCTTGTACCGTTTTCAAAAGCTCACGATATAATGGACAGCGTGGAAAAAAAAATTAACGAGCTGATAGATAATGCCGATGTAGTGATACATTCAGAACCGGTTGAGACAAAAAATGAAACGATCAATGATAAGATAAGAATGTTAGTGAATGAATTCGGTTTGAAATGCCATGATATTTATTCCCATAAGATCGATAACGAAATTTATTCAGAGCTGCATATTGAAATCAATGATACAAATGACCTGACAAAAGCACACAATGTTGTAACAGAAATTGAAGAAAAGATAAAAAAAGAAATTGATGTTATAACTCATCTGAAGATCCATATAGACGAGCCTAGCGAGATCGTGTTTGATACTCAGGATATTACGCAAAGCTCAAATGAAATTATAAGAGAAGTCAACAGGATCCTTGCCGACTGCAATGAAGTTGTTTCCAGCAGCGAGATCCAGGTGATCAGCACAAACGGCAAAATGCGAATTTCGCTCAACTGTGTTTTTAATTACATTTATTCGTTCGATGAGGTTCATGACATAGTCACGACACTGGAAAGCAAGATATATCTTAATCTGAAAGAAAATTATCCTAAACTTGTGAACGTTATCATTCACGCAGAGCCTTCAGGCAAATAATGGAAAAATTAAAAATAGGTTTATTCGGTCTGGGACATCTTGGAAAGATCCATTTGAAAGTACTCAAAGAGATCTGTCAGGAAAGAAATGACATTGAGCTTGCAGGTATATATGATATTGACGATGAAAAAAATAAGTCATTCTCCGAAGAAAACAAGCTTGTCATAAACAACAGCGCTGATGATCTCATAAAAAAAATTAATACAGCGATCATAGTTACACCTACTTCAACACATTTTGAGATCGCGGACAAATGTATCAGCAGTAGCATCAATACATTTATTGAAAAACCGGTTACCGATACAACAGCAGAAGCGAATAAACTATTAGAACTTTCAAAAAATAAAAAAATTAAAATACAGATAGGACACATTGAAAGATTCAATCCCGCCATACTTGCTCTGGAGGATTACACCATCGCTCCGATGTTCATTGAAACTCACAGGCTTGCACAGTTCAACCCTCGCGGTACGGACGTTTCGGTGATACAGGATCTGATGATACATGACATTGATATTATTCTTAATCTTGTGAAATCAAAAGTGAAAAGCATTGATGCTAACGGGGTAGCTATCATTACAGATAAGATAGATATCGCCAACGCAAGAATAAAATTTGATAACGGATGTGTGGCGAACATTACAGCGTCAAGGATATCTCAGAATAAAATGCGGAAGATGAGGTTGTTTCAGAAGTCGGCATACATTTCAATTGATTTTTTGCAAAACACCTCGGAAGTATTCAGGATGTCGGACGGAAAAGGTGCTGATGATAAAAGCATCGCGTTGACTGAATTCGTACAGGGTGAAAATAAAGTAAAGATCTTTTATGAACGTCCTCCGGTAAAAGAAGTAAACTCTCTGAAGTATGAACTCAATAAATTTTTCGATTCGATAGTAAATGATCTTGAACCGATAGTTACACTTGAAGACGGTTTACAGGCGCTTGAAGTTGCCAACGCGATCGTGGCGGAGATAGAGAAGAACTAAACAGATTTTCAGGATCAAAAGATTTTACAGGTCTAAAGAAATCTTTATAACTTTTAACTTATAACTTATAACTTTTAACTTTTAACTTTTAACTTTTAACTTTTAACTTTTAACTTAACATACTCTTCCTTAAGTCTAAAATAAGTTTATGTATAAAATAGCGCACATATCGGATCTTCATGTCAGCTACATGGATGATGACGGGCATGGAAATAATATGATCGAGCTGCTGTCTGATATAAGAGAAAGAGGATGCGATCATGTTCTTGTCACGGGTGACATTGCTGAGAATCCTAACATACAGGATCTGCTTTATGTCAGGGAATTGTTCTCGCATTTTGATCTGCTCGATTCGTCAAAGATGAGTGTCATTCCCGGCAATCATGATATATTCGGCGGGGCTCCGAAGGGTCCGGACTTTTTCAGATTTGCGATGATGTGTAAGAAGATTGATTATGATGAGAAGGTTGACCAGTTCATCGATGTGTTCAAGGAAACTTTTCCAAGCAATAATTCTTTTCCTTATCTGAAAATCATAAATAACATCGCAATAGTAGGGATCAATTCGATCGACAAATGGTCTGTCAAAAAAAATCCTGAAGGCTCTAACGGCAGGATCGGTGAGAATGATTTTGAAAAAATAAAATTAATTTTGACTTCGCAGTATGTGAAGAATAAGAATATAATTGTTCTGATCCATCATCATTTTAATAAGCCCTGGAAAAATGATTTGTATCCGGCACATTCACTCTGGCTGCAAGTAATAAATTACAAGATGAAACTCTACGGTAAAAAAAAGCTGACATCGCTTTTCAGAAAGTATAAGGTCAATCTTGTTCTGCACGGGCATACACACATCAATGAAATTTATAACTTCAAAAAAAATTCAGTAATAAACAGCTCTGCTTGCTCCACACCAATTACCGATGACATGATCAGAAAATATAATATAATAAGTATACCCGGTGAAAATGAGCCGGAGAATACAATCACAGTTGAAACGATAGTAGTGTAAAAATGAATCTGAAACCGGACAATAAGCTGCTGAAAAAGATCGGACAGATAGCGGACGCTAAAAAGCAAAAGGTGTTCGTCATAGGAGGCTTCGTTCGCGATATCATGATCGGGAGTGAAGATAAGGATATTGACATAATGGTTCTGGGTGACGGGATAAGCTTCGCGAAAGCAGTCGCTGTTGAATTCGGAACCCGGCTTGACAGCATATACAGTAATTTTGAAACAGCATTGCTAACTGTCTCCGAGCATAAAATTGAATTTGCCTCCGCGAGGAAGGAGAGCTATGACAGGGATTCCAGAAAACCAAGGATAGAGCCTGCTACACTTGAAGAAGATCTTTCAAGAAGGGATTTCACCATCAATGCTCTTGCAGCCGGTTTGAACAAGGAGAACTATGGGGAAGTCTATGATAATTTCAACGGCATGGATGATATTAAGAATAAAATAATACGCACACCGCTTGATCCCGAAAAAACTTTTGATGATGATCCGCTGAGAATAATGCGCGCGGTTAGATTTGCTTCAAGGCTTAATTTTAAAATTGAAGAAAAGACATTCGAAGCAATAAAAGAAATGAAAGTCCGTCTTTCCGAGAACGGTGTTGTTTCACAGGAAAGAATTACGAATGAGTTTCTCCAGATCCTCATGACCGGCAAGCCTTCGATCGGGCTTGACCTGCTTTTCAAATCGGGAGTGATGGATATAATTTTTCCCGAGATATCAATGCTTGAAGGAGTTGATCAGAGAAAAGATTTTCACCATAAGAATGTTTTCTATCATACTCTTATCGTAGTGGACAACATTTCGAAACATACCGATAATCTGTGGCTGCGCTTCGCGGCTCTTGTTCATGATATCGCTAAGCCGAGAACAAAAAAGTTTGTGGAAGGTACCGGATGGACATTTCACGGACATGAAGAGCTGGGAGCGAGAATGATGAAGAAGATCTTTCAGAGGATGAAGCTTCCTTTGAATAAACTTGAGTATGTTGAGAAACTAATCAGGATGCATCTTCGTCCCATTCCACTGGCCGGCGATGATGTTACTGATTCCGCTATAAGACGTCTTGCCGCTGAAGCGGGAGAAGAGCTTGAAGATCTTTTAAAATTATGCAGGGCGGATATTACTTCCAAGAATCCGGATAAAGTCAGCAAGTTCATGCACAATTATGAAATTGTTGAAAAGAAGATCATGGAAGTTCAGGAAAAGGATAAGCTGCGGAATTTTCAATCACCTGTCAGAGGTGATGAGATCATGGAGATATGCGGGCTTACACCGGGCAGGGAAGTCGGCATGCTGAAGCATAAGATCGAGGAAGCAATACTTGATGGAGAAATTCCAAATGAATATGAAGCTGCGAGAGAATATCTCTTCAAAATCAAAGATGAGATATTGAAGACAGTTAAAAGCTAAATTCTAAAACGATTAAAATTATTTCTTGACTTATTTTATAAGCATCATCCTCTTTGTTGAAATAAAATTATTACCCGCACCTTGCGCGTTTATTGTATAAAAATAAATGCCGCTTGATAAAGCTGAGCCGTCGAACTTCAGTATATAATAGCCTGAAGTTTTTGTTTCGTTCAATAAATTTCCAACCTGCCTTCCCGATATATCATACAAAAGTATGCTTACTCTACTGTCAAAAGGAAGTTGAAAGTCTATACTAGTCGAAGGATTGAACGGGTTCGGATAATTTTGTGAGATCGAATATACGGAGGGTATTCCAACTTCGACTTCATTTAGTAAATTAAAATATTCGAAATTGCCATTGAAATCTTTTTGCTTCAGCCTGTAATTATATTTTCCGGTGTTCAGTCTTTCAGTGAAAGTATATGCCCTGATTCCGTTCACCGTTCGATTGCCCGGAACATAACCTATCTTTGACCACTCATTTGTTCCTGCTGATTTTCTTTCGATATCAAAACCAGCGTTGTTAGATTCTCTTGTTGTTGACCAATTAATTGATACAATATTTTTGTTTGTAATTGAATTAAAGCTACTCAATTCGACCGGGAGCACAGGATTAAAATCAGTTGTGAAATGATTATTGATAGTATCGGTAAGTAACGCGAGTAATTGAATCTCAGGATGTTTGGGATCTAATGGGGGCATAAAATATCCAACGGCAGTATTAGTTGGAAGTGAAAGTTTAAATTTTAAATTTGGAGATACAAATGACCATATGTGAGCATTAGTTCTCAATTTAAATCTCATTAACCTTGTTCCGGGAAATGTTGAATCCACGATATAGTTAACTGTAGCATCTGGAAAATCGCTAGGGAAGGTTTGCAACATATCTCTTTGCGGATCAAAAAATAGGCAATCACAATTTACACCTTGCAAAGCGGGAGGCAAATCCGATGTGATTGGTATGGATCTGAAAAAACTGCCGGACTCATTTCGGCCATAGATAACTCCTCCATTAAATACTGAATTATCAATATAGATGTATGCCTGATATGCCCAATACTCGAACGGCACGGATTCATGAGGATTAGTCCATTGCAAATAAATATCGAAAGTAAGCAGACTGTCAGCACCTGTCACCGGATCAGGATATGTTGTTATGTTTCGTATTGACATATCAAATGTCGGCTCTAAAGCAAACGATGATATTGACTGAAGGATGCAAAAAAATGTTACAATGATAATTAGTACTAATTTGCTCATAATATTTTTTGTAAAGATTATAGAATATTTTTATTTAAGAAGCATCATCCTCTTTGTTGAAATAAAATTATTCTTACCCGCACCTTCCGCGTTAATGGTATAAAAATAAATCCCGCTTGATAAAGCCGAGCCGTCGAACTTTATTGTATAGTAGCCCGAAGTTTTTGTTTCATTCAATAAATTTCCAACCTGTCTTCCCGATACATCATATAATAGTATACTTACCTTACTGTCATAAGGAAGCTGAAAGTCTATATTAGTCGAAGGATTAAACGGGTTCGGATAATTTTGTGAGATCGAATATACGGAGGGCACACCTACTTCAACTTCATTGCTTAAATTGAAATATTCAAAGCTGCCGTTGAAATCGATCTGCTTAAGGCGGTAATTATATTTTCCCGAATTTAATCTTTCGGAAAAAGAATATGAATGCGTCTCACTAATTGTTCCGCTTCCATTAACATAACCTGTTTTTGTCCAATCATTTGATCCTGTTGATCTTCTTTCTATATCAAATCCGGCATTGTTGGACTCACTTACTGTTGACCAGTAAAGTGTTACCCCATTTGCGTTTACAGTAGAATTGAAACTACTTAATTCTATTGGAAGTACAGGATTAGTCTCGGTTGTGTAATGATTATTAATTGTATCAGATAACGGGATTGCAAGCTGATGATCAGGTTCTTTAGGGTCAGTTGACGGGGTCCAGTACCAAACCGATGTTTTATTTGGCGCGGTCAGTTTGAATTTGAATTCCGGATTTACGAAAGCCCAAATGTGAGCGCTTGTTCTCAACCTGAATTTCATGATCCTTGTCCCAGGGAATATTGAACTGACAAAAAAATTCGCGGCGGAATTATCGTCATTAGCTGCATAGTACAGTAAGTCTCTATCAGGATCTGCGGCAATACATTGAGTATGCTGTGTCTGAAGATAGCCCGGTAAATCAGAGGTAAAGGGTAAAAATCTGGAAAAACTTTTCAGCTGACCTATACCGTACACGACTCCGCCATTGAATACAGAATGATTAACATATATGACTCCTTCGGAGGCGACATACTCGAATGGATCGGATACACCGGGATTTGTCCATTGCAGGTAAACGTCAAATGTTAACAGACTGTCTGCACCTGTATCGGGGTCAGGATATGTAGTGATATTTCTGATTGACATGTCAAAGGTCGGCTCTACGGCAAATGAAGATGCTGACTTAAACATGCAAAAAAATGTTACCAATAATACTAGTATTAGTTTGCTCATAATATTTTTTGTAAAGATTATAGAATATTTTTATTTAAGAAGCATC
>JBDTLQ010000150.1:0-7516 GCA_039934715.1 Ignavibacteria bacterium
TTCGTTATGGTCACCTAACATTTACAAGAAGTCAAACTTTCTGTGATTCGGTATCTTTCACTCTTACATGTGCGTTCAGAAGAGATGGATATGCTCCAAATAATAATGTTGGAAGTGTGTTAACAGAAACTATAGGAAACACCATTTTGTTTTTTGGAGATGGTACTCAGACCCCTGTATTGCAATTCAAAGTTATCTCAATAGATGTTTTAAATAATTATCTTATTTGCAGAGCACTTCAACCCGGAAGTACAACTAAAGAAACAATCACACACCGTTATACTGCAGCAGGTCCGAGTTTTCTGGCACAAATAAATTCAAGTGCCAGGACTCTGATTGAACAAAATCACCCCAGTGGAGGATATATTGTTTCTGCACTTGTTTATAAAGGAAATTGTAACAATTCTCCGATAAGCAGTTTGCCTGTAATTTTATTTCTACCAAGAAGACCAAGTATAACGTTTACTGTTCCGGCATTCATTTCAGATACAACCAAAACCATAAGATTCAGATATGCGACAGTTGCCGAAATGGGTGTAACCGGAGTAAATCCACCTACCGCTTTTGGAGATGCATCAAGCATAGATCCGATAACAGGTGTTGTCACATGGAATACTTCCACAGCAATATTAGGAGGTCTGTATTCATGCCAGATAATAATTGAAGAGAGAGACATTGTAACAGACACAATCAAAACAAGAGTAGCTGTTGACTGGTTAACACAAATACAGCTTGACTGCCCGGATGTTATATCACCTGTGTTCGACAGTCCTCCTACTCCGTCATGCGGCTTTGCTTTTGGTCCAACTGTTGGTGAAAATTTGACTTTTACTGTTCAGGCATCCGATAATTTAACAGGGGTTACCTTAAATGCTACAGGTCTTCCACCGGGAGCAACAATGACTCCGACACTTCCAATCACCGGAAATCCGGTTTCAAGTGTTTTCAGCTGGACACCAACCTCTGATGACAACCAGTTAGTGTCATTTACGGCAATAGACAGCTGCGGAAACCAGACCATTTGTGTCTTTACTTTTGATTTTCTATTACCGGTTGAACTGTCATCTTTTGTATCCACAGTATATGAAAATGAAGTCACACTACAATGGCAAACCGCAACTGAAAATAACAATCAAAAATTTGATATCGAACGTGCGAATGTAATTAACGGAAATTCTTCTGACTGGAGAAATGTCGGGACAGTTTTGGGAAGCGGAAACTCAACAACTCCTAAAAACTATACATTCACAGATCAGGGACTTAATGCAGGAAACTTTAGCTACAGGCTGAAGCAAATTGATTATAACGGAGAGTTTAAATATTTTGATCTGAATAGCGAAATTGTAATCGGTACCCCGATAAGGTTCGATATGCTTCAAAATTATCCAAACCCGTTTAATCCATCAACTATAATAGCTTACACACTTCCTGTAGATGGAAATGTAAAACTTAATGTCTATGATATCAGCGGCAAGCTGGTGATGACTGTCAATGATGGTTTCAGATCAGCTGGATATTATACAACTGAATTCAACTCATCCAATTTGTCCAGTGGAGTTTATTACTACAGGATTGATTTTAATGGTAGTGGTCAGAATTTCCAGAAAGTAATGAAAATGGTAGTTCTGAAATAAAACTGATCTTTTAATACACATTACTAATGTCATAATCCCTGTTTGTTAATGCAAACAGGGATTTTTTTTTTCCCCGTCATTAACAAAACCTCAACTGTGAACTTACGAATATTTATAATGCAAATTCTAATAAAGAACTTAATGTGTAAATGTGCTGATTGTATTATGTTAAAATACAGTTATATAAGGTTCACATCCGTCCAAAACAATGGGCTAGAAAGTCAAGATTTTTAGTTTCGATTAAATCCGCTTTCTTTTGAAAAACCAAAAGAAAGCTTGGCAAAGAAAAGTTTCCCGCTGGTGATAAATTGCCGGAAATAGAGTGGAATTTTAATATAATTTATTTAATTTTGGAAAGTTAATATGAAACATCCATTACTCATAATTTTTATTTTCATAACAGTATCCTGTACTGTTGCCCAGCTTCCTGATCACAATACTTATCTGATCGCAAACTTAGACCAGCATAACACTTACTCTGCGCTTTGGGGTTATACATCACCCGAAGGCAGGCTCTATGCTATACTCGGTTGTGATTCAGGGACGGCGTTTGTAGACCTGACTGATTCTTCCAATGTTCATGAAGTTGATTTTGTGTCCGGAGTACCTAGTCTTTATCGTGAAATGAAAACTTATTCGCACTATGCTTATGTAGTTTCAGAAGGAACAAACAGCAGGCTTCAGATAATTGATCTTCAGTATCTTCCGGATTCTGTTTCGCTTAGTACGACATTTAGTTTTTCAGGATATACAAAATCACATGCGATATCACAGTCGGGGCCGTATTTATATTTAAGCGGATCGAATTCACCAAATCAAGGTGTTCAGATCCTGGATTTAAGTGATCCGATTGAACCTATTGCGAAAGGAAATTTCAATACTTTGTATGTTCACGATTGCCGGATCAACAATGACACAGTATGGGCTTGTAACATTTTAAATCACAGAGTAACTATTATAAGCGCAATAGATAAGGACAGCCCGTATCAGATAAACTCATTCTTTACTCCGAACGGTGCGCCGCATAACTGTGCTTTATCAAGAGACAGAAATTATGTTTATATTACACATGAGAACTTGGATCCGGGCAAGCTTGATATTTATGATGTTCAGGATCTCAGTGATATAACTTATGTTGGTGACTGGCAGCCGACTGGTATTACAACTTCAGTCACACATAACATTGAAGTATATGGAGACTATGGGATCATCGCGCATTACACCGCGGGTGTGAGAATTCTTGATCTGAAGAATCCCGCTTTACCCGTAGAGATAGCCTGGTTTGATACAAGACCGCAGGATAATTCGACAAGCTACGAAGGATGCTGGGCGGTTTATATGTTCCCTAACGGAAAGATAATTGCTTCCGATATTTCTAACGGCTTGTTTGTTATCAAATCAACTGTCATAACGGGAGTAAATAAGTTCAGCAATACAGAGGTAATAAATAATTATTCACTCAGACAAAACTATCCTAATCCATTTAATCCGTCAACCAGCATTGACTTCCAATTGGAAAAAAGCGGAAATATAAGTCTTAAGATTTATGATGCGAGAGGCAGGCTGGTATCCACATTGATAAACGGATTCCGTACAGCGGGGGATCATTCAGTAAAGTTTAACGCGCTGAATCTGCCAAGCGGAATTTATTTTTATGAACTGGTGGCAAAAGATTTCAGTAAGGTAATGAAGATGGTTGTGCTGAAATAAAACCTACCGGACAGCGTGCTATTCCTTGTCTACCTTTGAAATTTCATCATTGAGCACTTGCGCAAGATTGTCGATCCTTTCATTCATTACTATCACTTCATATTCTTTCCGGATATCATAGTCGGGTGAGAAATTTTTATTTCTGACGGTCTCTGCAGTGTTCACGTTAGTGTCAATTGTCTCAAGAAATTTTTCCTTAATGACTCTTGAAGTTCCATAGCCGTCAATTGTTTCCATTCTGTTTACATCTTCATAGTACTGTTTCATTCTTGCCTCATAAAAATCAAGATCTTTATAATAAACAAGATCATTTGTAAATCCTCTTAACAATGCAGCATAATTATTCATCTTGTACAGGAATTCGAACTTTCTTCTCTGCATTCCTACACTGATCTTTCCGCAACCGGCAAGGACGGACAATAAAAAAATTATGTAAACTATATTAACAATGTATCCCTTCCTAAAAATTTTCATAATCCAATCTCGCTCTCGCATTTTGTTTTAAGGAATCATTGTAAAAAAAATCTTTATCTTTTGAATATTTATATCTTAAATAAGCTGTTAGTCCGACCATCGCGGCGTTGTCTGTTGAATATTCATGTTCGGGAAAGTAAACCCGGTAGCCTTTGTCTCTTAATGAATTAAATTTTTCCCTGAGCCCTGAATTTGCGGAAACTCCGCCCGAGACTGAAATTATTTTGACACCGTACTTTTCGGAGGCTTCAAGTGTTTTCTGATAAAGGCTTGAAATGACAGCGTCCTGAAACGACGCGCAGATGTCATTGATCACAGTTTCATTCTTAACATTATGAAAATCTATCTTTCTTAAAAAATAAAGTACAGAAGTTTTTATTCCCGAAAATGAAAAATCAAATTCACTTTCTTTAATGTTCGCTCTTGGAAATTTATGGAAATTCTTATTTCCGGTCTTTGCATATTTGTCAATTTCAGGTCCGCCGGGATATCCGAGTGAAAGCAGCTTTGCAACTTTATCAAAGGCTTCTCCCGCAGCGTCATCGATCGTCCTCCCGAGGATCTTATGTTTAAAAAAATCTTCAACAAGAATAAGAAGTGTATGCCCCCCCGAAACGATCAATCCAAGAAACGGGAATTCATTTTTCTGACCGCAAAGAAAATTTGAGTACAGATGTGATTCAATGTGATTTACAGGAATGAAAGGTTTGTTCAAAGTCACCGACAATGACTTTGCAAAATTCAGCCCGACCAGCAGTGCGCCTATAAGTCCGGGCTCGCTTGTTGCCGATATAAGATCAATGTCTTTGAGTTCTGTCTTAGCTTTAAGCAGGGATTCTTCTGTAATATCAATTATTTTTTTTAAATGCTCGCGCGAAGCAACTTCAGGAACCACACCTCCGTACTTTGAATGGAACAACTGTGAAGAGATAATGTTTGACATTACCTTCTCTTTACTCAGTACAGCCGCTGATGTTTCGTCACATGAAGTTTCGATTGCCAGTGTTATCATAAAAAAATATAAACTTTTTATGTGTGAATTGAATTATACTAGATACAAAATTCAATTATATTGTTAAGCCTTTAAAAATCCAAATTTAATTGTGAATAATAACAGAATAAAAGTTTTTTTAATACTCTTAATTTCTATCCTCACCATAAATAATTCCTTTTCACAGGTAAAGCTGCTGATACCGATGGAACCTTCTCAGACCGATCATCTGAAAGCTTACGGAATTGCATACCGACATTTATTGAATGGTAAAGAGCTTGACTGGCTTTTGAATTTCAGAGGAGGATCCTTTATGTTCAATTATTCATCAAAGCTTGAAGATGAATGCAGGCTAAAGGGAGTTTCCTATGAACTGCTTGACGGCACTCAGACAGCTCAGGTATATGCCGAGACGAAGGACGAAAAGAATAACATGGATGTTGTGCGTCTGGAAAAAGTAGCGAAGGTCGCGGTTTATGTTCCGCCTAACGCGCTGCCGTGGGATGACGCGGTTCAGCTTGTTCTGGAATACGCGGAGATCCCATATGATAAGCTTTGGGATGAAGAAGTTCTTACCGGCAAGCTCAAAGGTTATGACTGGCTTCATCTTCATCATGAAGATTTTACAGGACAGTACGGAAAATTTTTTGCTACTTACGGATCAGCGCCGTGGTATCTCGAGCAAAAACAGATCAATGAAGCGACAGCGGCAAAGCTTGGATATAACAAAGTCTCAAAGCTGAAGCTCGCAGTGGTGCAAAAACTTAAAGAATATGTTTCCAACGGAGGATTTCTTTTTACAATGTGTTCCGCGACAGACACATACGATATTGCACTCGCTGCGAGAAATACTGATATCTGTGAAACAATGTACGACGGAGATCCGGCAGATCCCGATGCGAACAATAAGCTGGATTTTTCAGAATGCATCGCGTTTGAAAATTTCAAGGTTGATCTGAATCCTTACGTGTATGAATATTCGGATATTGATGTAACAAATGAGCTCATATCAGTAGGACAGTTCAATGATAATTTCAAGCTTGTTGATTTTTCGGCTAAGTTTGATCCTGTGCCTTCGATGCTTACTCAATGTCACACTTCGCTGATAAGCGGGTTTCTCGGACAGACGACAGGCTTTCATAAAGATGTTGTGAAAAAAGATGTTACGATACTCGCGATGAATGAAGGAACAGATGTAATAAAATACATTCACGGAAATTACGGTAAGGGTACGTTCACGTTTTACGGCGGTCATGACCCGGAAGATTACCAGCACGCGGTCGGAGATCCTAAGACAGAGCTCGCCCTTTTTCCTCATTCACCGGGCTATCGTCTGATACTTAACAATGTATTATTCCCCGCGGCAAAAAAGAAAAAATTGAAAACCTGATTACAGTTAGCAGTTGAATAGTTGAATAGTTAAATAGTTAAATAGTTAAATAGTATAGTGAAAAGTTTCCTTGTCTTGCTTTCGTTATCTGAGAATTTCAAAACTTCTATTCTGATTTTTCTATTAAGCCCGCTCGTGTTATACTCCTGCTCGGGAAAATCACAAATCCAAAATCCCAAATTCCAAATCAGGGATGACGCTGGAGTTGAGATTACTTTCGATTCAATTCCTAAAAGAATTATTTCACTTGCTCCCAATATAACAGAGACATTATTCGCGATAGACGCTGACCCGCAGGTAGTCGGGGTTACCGACCTTTGTGACTTTCCTCCGGAAGTGAACAATAAAACAAAGACAGGAAGCTACATCAGTCCTAATTATGAAGTGATGGTCTCTCTTAATCCTGATCTTATTATAATGAACGTTGAAAATACTTCGAACCCGACTTATCAGGCTTTGAAAAATATGAACATGAAAGTTTATGTGAGCAATGCAAAGGATATTGAGGGAATATATAAAATGATCTCCGATTTCGGGAAGATGACAGGTAAGAAATCCGAGGCAGATTCTCTTGATAAGTATTTGCATACAGAGGAAATGAAGTATGCAACGAAAAAAAATTACAGGGCAAAGTCGCTTATCTTAATTTCAGTAAATCCTCTGATGACAACAAACGGAAAAACTTTCATAAACGATATCATAGAGATGGCGCCGCTGATGAATATGTACGGAGGAGAGGCACTGGACTATCCTAATGTTTCGTACGAAGATGTTATAAAGAAAGATCCCGATATAATAGTATTTCCGACTGATACAAACGATGTTGCGAAGTCTGTGAAATTTACTGATGAGATCAAGAGACAGCTTATTAATACTTCAGCAGTTAAGAATAATAAAATTATTTTAGTTGATGAGAATATAATGTACAGACCGGGACCGAGAGTGTTTGAAGCGGTGAGAATTGTGAATGATAAATATATGAATGAGACAAAGTAAAATTTATTTTAATAGCATCAATTTCCTTACCTTTTCAAAATTCCCTGCTTTGAGTTTATAATAATATATACCGCTTGGAAGATCAGATGCATTGAAATTAACAGAGTATCTGCCGGGCTTTTGCTTTTCACTCAGCAAATTTCTTACCTTATTTCCAAGCACATCATAAACGGAAAGAGAAACGAAATTGGCAACCTTCAATTCATAATTTATTATGGTAACAGGATTAAAAGGGTTGGGATAGTTCTGTTCAAGAGAAAAAATTTTGGGAGTAAATTCAGATGTAACGGCAATGCCCGTAATGATTCCTCCTGTAAATGT
>JBDTLQ010000151.1:0-7505 GCA_039934715.1 Ignavibacteria bacterium
TACAATAATGTTCAGAAATTTATACATAAGGTAACCCCTTAACGGTTAAAGGTTAACAAATTTCTTAAACTGCCCCGTGAGAAATTACGGGGCTTTTTTTTTGAATTAATTTGTTTCAGCCATAGCTTTCATCATTGGTTCTTTTTTTATTTTGTTTTCCAGCCAGGTAAGTAAATTAAAAGCGTCAAGTGCATTCTGTCGAAAGGTTAATCCTTTATTTTATCAATATCATATTTCATTTCAGTAAACATTTCTTCAATAAGTCTTTCCTTTGCAAGGATATCCCGAAGATATGTGATGATCTTTTCAACCGAAATTTTTTCCGCCCGCAACAGCAATTTCAAACTCTGTTCATACATCGTTTTATCAAAAAGTATTTCCGGCTGTTATATGAGATTTTAGATAGTGAGCGTATCCTTATTTTCCCTGTGGTAAGAAAGAACACAAGAGAGTTGACGATCATGTTATATAAATAATTCTTGTGAAATGATAAATTTTTCAGAAACTTTCCCGAATAATTTCCCTTCTTAATTTTCTCTTCGTCATATTCGTCATTTTTTGATGCCTGTTTTACTATTTTACCAAAAATCTAGATAATTATTCCCTTCCGTACAATTAAGGCTGAAGGAAATTTCTTGAAATAGCTTTTTTCATGTTTCGAAAGTGATTTCAGAAGTCGGAATAGATTTCATGGGGACTTAGAATAAATTTAGAATTATTGCGATAAATATCCAAATTCTTTTATAATTAAACATTTCAAATCTCTTCTCATAGATCCGTGACTAAGAATGGACAAAATCCGATTTTGAATGAGACGGTGTTAAAATTATTTTTGTAAAGAAAATTCAGCCATCATCCCGGACAAAGTTTTTTATCGTTCTTTATTATTCTTTCCTTTTGCTATCAGGGATGATGGCGGGTATAAGCGAAGCTCCTTGCACAAAGGAGCCGAGCTTAACCCAGAATTAAATTTTAAAATAATTTTAATATCAGGAAGGAGTAATAATGGAAAAAACATTCAACAAGTGTTTAACTTCTTTAATTATATTTTTACTTTTCTCGTCAAATGCTTCAGCCCAAATGTTCTGGAATCAGGCAGCATCTTTTAACGGAAGTCCGACAAGCTATGTGTCAGTTCCTAATTCCGCATCAACAAATATTACGGGAAGTTTTTCAATTGAGGTATGGGTAAATCCTGCATCATTGACCCTTGCTTCAAAAGGAATTATTGCTAAAGGGAGCTCTTTAGGATCATCTTTGCGGTATGGTCTTAGACTTGGTACAAACGGAAGATTAACTTTAAGCACTAATGGATCTCCCAGACTATCTTCAAAAGTATTAACTCCATTATCAATAAATAAATGGACTCACGTTGCTGCAACTTACAATTCATCCACCAATCAATTTAAAATGTATTTGAACGGCGTTCTCGATACATCTTCAACCATAGCCGGTGCGGCACCGGCAACAAATACTGATTCTTTATTTATAGGCATCAGCGGAAATTCCACACCATTCACCGGACAATTAGATGAAGTTCGATTATGGAACAGAGAGTTAACAACAACTGAAGTAAATAAATATTTCAGGACTTCAATGGCAGAAACCTCAGGTATCTATTCCGGACTGATCTTAGCTATGACATTTCAGGATGAGAATTCTACAGGTGCTGACTTTAACACTCGTGATATTTCAGGAACCGGTAACAACGGATTTGCAAGAAATGTAACTGCTATTGATCAGAGCAATAATCCTTATACTACAATCCACAATAATCAGTCAGTGTTTCTGAACGGAACTAACAGCTACCTTTCCGGGAAAGACACATCAACATTAGATGCTGTTAACTCGGTCACTCTCGAATGCTGGGTTTATCCACTGTCAAACTCTGCGTGCACCTACATTTCAAAAGGCTCCTCATCATCTCCTGCATATTTTTTAGGCTGGAATGGTACAAAGCTGATAGCAAAAATTAACGGAGTGCAGATGAGCAACAACACAAATGTAGTTCCGCTTAATAAATGGTCGCACATAGCATTCGACTATAAGAACAGCGGTCCCAACAGGTTTTATATTAACGGCAAACAAGTATGGGGAGGATTTGATGCAGTCGGAAACATCACAAACAATTCCGATTCTATTTTTATTGGCGGAGGCTCAGGTACTCTAACAGAATTTAACGGATACATAGATGAGGTCAGAATTACAAAGGATCATTCCAAATCAATAAATGAAATACGGTCAAACATTCACAACTCAATTGATAATGCAAATGATCCTGATCCGGGTACAACAGATCTCGTTTATAATCTGGATGGACTGCTTGTTGACAATTGCGCTAACGGAGGTCCCAAGCTGAGATTTGCCGGAAGCGCGTCCTTCAGTCATACAGGAGGTTGTTGTAACATTCCGGTCTCTCCTCTCACACGCAGTGAAGATGAAAAATTTTCAAAGGGATATTACATGAGAACGCCGTCCATACAGAGCTCAGCTTCGTTGTCGGGAATGCCAGGAACAAATTCAGACACCTTAACAATAAATGAAAGTCTTACGATCAATGACATAAATTTATTCGTCGCCATGAACCATAACTTTACGGGTAGTCTGGACATTTTATTGATTGGTCCGAATGGAGATTCAGTAAAAGTCTTTAGCCATTTATCGACTGTCAACTTTGACAATAGTATTGCTACAGTCTTCGATGACCAGGCAGACAGCTCGCTCACAAATGCAAGGTTCATAACATTTTCGCCTGCCTTCAAACCTGCGAACTCTCTCAACTCCAAATTTAATGGCGATAACTCACAGGGAAAATGGATCTTAAGAATTAATGATGAAACTAACGGAGGCTTTTTGTATGGCTGGGGCATACAGCTCAACAATCAATCTGAAAGTAAAATTAATTTTAATCTCACAAGTCTTATTCAGGGATTTTATAATTCAACGACCAACCTCATGGTCCGTGATACAATGAGAATTTACTTAAGAGATTTTGACGCCCCTTTTACTATCCGTGACTCAGCAAAATTATTCGTGAACAGCGATGGAAAAGGTTTGTATAGTCTGAGCAAGCAAGCGGTGTCTGAAAAATCACTTTACATTCAGCTCATTCACAGAAACTCAATTGAAACATGGTCAGATGGCCC
The DNA here is from genome assembly GCA_039934715.1 of Ignavibacteria bacterium. Classification (GTDB taxonomy): domain Bacteria; phylum Bacteroidota; class Ignavibacteria; order Tepidaquicellales; family Tepidaquicellaceae; genus JAGPCH01. Next base: position 3,147 of record JBDTLQ010000151.1, read on the forward strand.
CATTTATTTTGATGACCTGGATGAGAGTTATGACTTCACTGTCTTTGCAACCAGAGCATTTGGAGAGAATCAAATAACGGTCGATACATCACCGGATAAATTTGCGATCTATAGCGGCGACGTGAACAGGGACGGGTTCGTGAGTCTTAGCGACATCATACAGATATCGAATGACGCATCGACATTTTCTTCAGGATATATTCAGTCGGATATAACAGGAGATAACATTACAAACCTGACTGACATTCTGCTTGCGGTTAATAATTCAAATAATTTTGTACATAAGATAACACCATAGCAGTTAGCAGTTAACAGTTAACAGTTAGTTAAAAGTTAAAAGTTAAAAGTTAAAAGTTAAAAGTTGAAAGTTGAAAGTTAAAAGTTAAAAGTTGAAAGTTGAAAGTTAAATAATCAAAAATCAAAAATCAAAAATCAAAAATCAAAGATATGAAATCAATTATTATTGTTCTTATTATTTTTTTGGGAAAGGTATCTTTCGGGCAAATGTACTGGAATCAGGCGGGAACATTTGCGGGTACATCCACAAGCTATGCCTCTGTTCCGAATTCTGCTTCACTGAATATCACAGGGAGCTTTACGATTGAAGCATGGATCAATCCTTCAAGCGTAACAGGTTCAAGTAAAGGCATCATTTCAAAGGGAGGTCCTTTAGGGACCTCATTGGTTTACGGTTTAAGATTAAACGGCGGCAAGCTCCATATTTCCACCAATGGTGCAGTCCGTTTGATTTCAAAATCGATAATACCTGTTAACCAATGGACACACTTTGTTGCGAAGTACGATTCCTCGTTCGGACAATTTACATTTATAATTAACAATGCATTGGATACTTCTTCCCTTATTGCCGGAGCGAAACCGAATTCAAATTCGGATTCGCTTTATATCGGTATCTCGGGCGCATCTACTCCGTTTTCCGGAAAGATAGATGAACTGAGGTTGTGGAACACTGCCGTCTCCGGTATACTCACAACTGCATTGTTCAAGTCATCATTCGGAGCCGGCGGTTCCGGTTTTATGAACAACCTTGTTCTTTCAATGACCTTTCAGAACAATACCGGCTCAGGCACGTTACTTAGCGCAAATGATTTTTCTGACAAAGGTAACAACGGTACTTTTAGAAATGTGACGGCCTTTGATATGAAAGACAGACCATTAAGTTTTCTTCAGATGAATGATTGTCTGGATTTTAGTACGGGCTCCGGTTACCTCGCAGGTCCCGATAATCCAAATATAAGTCCGACCACAAAAATGACCATCGAATGCTGGATCTATCCTAAATCAAACAACTGCGGTATTCTATACAAGGGTTCATACTTTGTCTCAAATCCTGATTATTCTCTGAGGACTGTATCCGGGAAACTTCAAGCTGCAATTAATAATGTTAATATTCCATCTAATGATTCCATCCCATTATTTAAATGGACGCATGTTGCTTTTACATATTTCGGGTCTACGGGAAAATATGAATTTTTTGTCAACGGAAAAAGAGGCACGACAGGAAGTATCGCGGCGGCAAATATTCATGACGGTACAGATTCATTGATTGTGGGAGGAGTCTTCGGATCAGGATTTACAGGGTTCATGGATGAACTCAGAATTTCACATGAAATAAAAACTATTAACGAGATCAATAATAAGATCTTCACTTCGATGAACGAAACCAATGACAATGATGCTGTGCTCAATGCAATTTACAATTTTGATGGGCTTTCATACCCAAGCGCTGACGCTGCCCCTATGCTCTTTTTCCGTAGTGCATCCGGTTTCACATTCAATGGCTTCCTTACCGGTCCGGTTCAATCACCTGTCAATAATTTTTCATCACATGAATTTCAAAACGGGTACTATCTCAGAAATCCAAACGTTCGCATTCCGGCTTCCGGGACTTCAGGAGTTACAAGAGATACGATGGAAGTATTTTTAAGAGAAAACATTTCAGACATCAATATCTTCATAGCATTGAGTCACAGCAGGGAAAACAATCTTCGGTTGCAACTGACAGGTCCTATCGGCAACACAGTTGAATTTTATACCAACACCACTTTACTTGACAGTGCAGCCAACATCGTAACTGTGTTCGACTCCGATGCCGACAGCTCACTTTTAAACAGCAGGTATCTGAGCTTTTCACCCAAGATCAAACCGCAGGTAGATCCTGATCCGATATTTGCAGGAGACAACACAAAAGGTAAATGGATACTTAGTGTCTTCGATGACGGTGGAGCGGATACAGGAGTACTTTCCGGCTGGGGAATACAATTTAATAATAAAGCTTCTGTACCGTTTCTTCTCGACTGCACTTCACTGCTTGAAGGATTCTATAATGGCGCGGCCAATAGTATGATCCCCGATACAATGAGATATTATTTAAGGTCTGCTGATTTTCCATTTCCAATTATTGATTCTTCAAAGTCATTGATGAGTGCTTCAGGTTTTGCGCAGCCTGTCTTTTCAAACGCTCAGATGCTTACGAATTATTTTCTCGTATTGAAACACAGAAATTCTATTGAAACATGGAGCTCGGCGTTAATAAAGTTTTCACAGTTTAGTAATCAGGCTCAGTACAATTTTATCGATGCCGTTTCAAAAGCATTTGGAAACAACATGGTACAGGTTGATAATTCTCCATTATCATTCGCTATCTACGGAGGAGATTCTAATCAGGACGGGCTTGTAAATCTCTCAGATATTATACAAATAACAAATGATGCGACAAATTTTACAGTAGGCTATATACCGACTGATGTAAACGGTGATAATATCGCTAACTTAAATGATATTATTCTGGCGTTTAATAATTCAAATAAGTTTGTGCACAAGATCACACCGTGACCGGTCAAACGTCAGAAGTCAAACGTCAGAAGTCAAACGTCAGAAGTCAAACGTCAGACGGAGTCTTGTTGTTTTTAGGTTTAATGTTTTTTTATAACAGGGATTCACGGAAATTAAATTATGTTCATATATTTTTTTTTTCGTGAGTCCCTTTTTAAGTTAAAAGTTAAAAGTTGAAAGTTAAAAGTTGAAAGTTGATAGTTAAAAGTTGAATTTACACGTCTTTCATCAGACGGCTGTAGCCTGCGTTTGCCATCTTGCATCCGCATTAATTCAACTCTGACTTTTAACTTTGAACTTTTAACTTCAGGATCTTCCTTTTCAGCCAATTGATCTCTTTCTCGGTGCCATAGTTTCTGCGCACTCATTAAAAATAAATTTATTTCTAATTACGTATACAATGTTTAACTTTGTTTAAACATGAATGATTTTCAAAAAATATTTACGAACAAGATCGTCCTTGCTCCAATGGAGGATGTTTCCGAACCTCCATTCAGACTTATATGCAAACGGCTCGGCGCAGATGTTGTCTATACGGAATTTATTTCGGCTGAAGGACTGATACGTGATGCGCGTAAAGCGAGAGCAAAGTTATTTTTTTATGAAGAAGAAAGGCCTCTGTCCATACAGATATTTGGAGGCAATGAAGATGTCCTGGTAGAGGCAGCAAAAATTTCTGAAAGCGTTGGGCCAGATTTCATTGATATCAATTGCGGCTGCTGGGTAAAGGACGTCGCCTTAAGAGGAGCCGGCGCGGGTTTATTAAAAGACATTCCCAAGATGACCCGCATAGCCGATAAAGTTTTAAAAAATGTTAAGATTCCTGTGACCTTGAAAACAAGACTGGGATGGGATGAGAACTCAATTGTCATTGTTGAAGTCGCGAAGATCCTTGAACAGGTAGGGATACAGGCTCTGACTGTTCACTGCAGACTTCGCTCACAGGGTAACAAGGGTGAAGCAGACTGGAACTGGATAAAGAAAATTAAAGATGCCGGTGTTGAAATTCCAGTAATACTCAACGGTAATATCAAAACTCCTGAAGATGTAAAATTTGTTTTTGAAACATTTCAACCTGATGCTGTCATGATCGGACAGGCCGCGATAGTAAATCCATGGATATTCAGACAATCAAAATTTTATCTGCAAAATAATATTCATGAACAGGAGCCGTCACTCGAAGAAAGAATTGATATTTGTATTGAACATCTCAGACTTGCATGTGAATTAAAAGGTGAACCACTTGGTGTCAGGGAATTCCGAAAACATTATTCTGGATATCTCAGAGACTTACGGGATGTCAGCAAATTCAGATTAGAGCTTATGCAGTTCGATGATTACAAATCCATTGAAGAAAAGCTTGTCAGATTTAAGGAAGAGTATGAGATGGCATCGTGATTTTGGATGCCATCAGCAGGGTTCAGATGGCATCGAGATTTTGGATGCCATCGGCAGGGTTCAGATGGCATCGAGATTTTGGATGCCATCGGCAGGGTTCAGATGGCA
>JBDTLQ010000152.1:0-7458 GCA_039934715.1 Ignavibacteria bacterium
ACACACTCAACACACTCAACACACTCAACACACTCAACACACTCAACACACTCTACACACTCAACACACTCAACACACTCAACACACTCAACACACTCAACACACTCAACACACTCTAGATCACTTTCAATTCCTTCCCCACTTTAGTAAACGCTGCGATACATTTATCAAGATCCTCGCGTGAATGAGCAGCCGAAATCTGTACTCTTATCCTTGCCATATTTTTTGCCACTACGGGATAGAAAAAACCTATTACATATATTCCTTCTTCAAGCAAGCGTGAAGCCAATTCCTGTGAGAGCTTAGCATCATACAGCATTACAGGTACGATAGGATGAATTCCCTGTTTAATGTCAAAGCCGGGTTCTGAAATTTTCATCCTGAAATATTTTGTATTCTCTTCAAGCTTATCACGCAATTCAGTGGTCTTGCTCAGAAGATCAAAAACTTTTATTGAAGCACCGACAATGGAAGGGGCAAGTGAGTTTGAAAACAAATAAGGTCTGCTTCGCTGTCTCAGTAATTCAATGATCTCTTTCCTCCCGCTTGTGAATCCGCCCATAGCTCCTCCGAGCGCTTTGCCGAGTGTTCCTGTTATTATGTCGACTCTTCCGATAACGTCATTCACTTCTATCGAACCTCGCCCCGTCTTTCCGAGAAATCCCGTACAGTGACATTCATCGGTCATAACCATTGCCTGATATTTATCCGCGAGATCACAAATGCCTTTGAGATTCGCGATGACACCGTCCATTGAGAATGCGCCGTCGGTGCCTATCAGAATTTGCTCAGCTCCTTTGGCTTTTGCTTCTTTCAGCTTCTCCTCAAGATCATTCATGTCATTGTTCTTATACCTGAATCTCATCGCCTTACAAAGCCGCACACCGTCGATAATGCTTGCATGATTGAGTTCGTCGGAAATGATCGCATCCCTTTCCCCCAGCAGCGGTTCAAACACTCCGCCATTGGCGTCGAAGCATGCCGCGTAAATTATTGTATCTTCCGTTCCGAGAAATTTACTGATCTTTTCTTCAAGAATTTTATGAATCGATTGTGTTCCGCAAATGAATCTTACAGAAGACAATCCGTATCCCCACTCATCGAGCGACTGGTGAGCGGCTTTGATCACTTCGGGATGAGAAGACAATCCGAGATAATTATTAGCGCAGAAGTTCAGAACCTCTTTGCCGTTAACTTTAATTCTTGGTCCCTGCGGTGTTTCAATGATCCTTTCTGTTTTAAAAAGTCCCTGCTCTTTTATTGACTCTAGTTCTTTTTGTAAAGCAGGCTGAAATTGTGAGAACATGCTTTGTAGTTAAGAGTTAGTAATTAATAGTTAAGAGTTATAAAGTTATAAAGTTATATAGTTATAAAGTTATAAAGTTATAATGAAGTGTTTAAGACCAAAAAAAATGCGGGTGGTTAAATTAAGAAATTCTAACCCGGATTTATAAATATGAACATTGAACATTGAACATTGGATAATACAACTATAAACTATAAACTATAAACTATCAATTAACAATTATCAATTATTACAAGACTCCTTCATCGTATGCAACTTCACCGTGAATAGATGCGTCAAGACCTTCATCCTCTTCATGTTCCATTACACGAACTTTCGTAAACATGTTTATAATTTTAAGCATGATGTAAGTAAATAGAAAAGCATAAACAGAAGCGCCAAGTGTTGCAATTACCTGTTTGAAAAAGAAATCACTCCCGCCCGATAATAGGCCATTCGCTCCAGCGGGGTTTATCTCCGTTGACGCGAATATTCCCAATGCAATAGTTCCGAGCACACCGCCCACACCATGCACTCCCCATACGTCAAGCGCGTCATCCCATTCCATTTTATTTTTCAGGTTTACCGCAAGATAGCAGACAACTCCGGATGCTATTCCAATTATGACAGCTGAATTAAGTGAAACAAATCCTGCAGCAGGAGTAATAGTAGCAAGACCTGCGACTGCCCCGGTCAGTAAGCCTACAAATTTTGGTTTCTTCGCGCGGCTCCATTCAATTAGCAGCCAGGTTATAGCCGCGAAAGATGCTGCAACATCCGTATTCAGGAATGCAAGTCCTGTTACTGCATTCACATCAAGAGCACTCCCTGCATTAAATCCATACCAGCCGAACCAAAGCAAACCTGTTCCGAGAGCAATTAATGGAATACTGTTTGGTTTATTTTCTATATTTCTTCTTTTACCAATATAAAAAACCGAAGCAAGTGCCGCGAAACCTGCAATAGCGTGAACTACTATACCTCCGGCGAAATCGAGAACACCCCACTTTGCTAACAAGCCTCCGCCCCAAACCATATGAACAAACGGATAATAAACAAACAGCTGCCACATTATTAAAAAGATCAAATAAGCTTTGAAGGTAACACGATTCATAAATGCTCCGGTAATAAGAGCTGGTGTGATGATCGCGAACATCATTTGATAAGCCATAAAAACAAACTCCGGCAATTTGGGATTTCCGGAAAAGGCCGAGTTGAGTGTGACACCGTTCATCATAAACTTATCAAGATTACCTATAACACTGCCATCGCCGCCGCTGAAACATAAGGAGTAGCCGACAAAAAACCAGAGTATGGTTGTGATACCCATTGAAACAAAACTCTGGATCATGATGCCAAGAATATTTCTCTTGCCTGCAAGTCCTCCGTAAAAAAATGCCAGCCCTGGCGTCATCAGCATTACGAGGCTAGTTGCCAGTAGCATAAAGCCGGTTATTCCTGGATCGAAGTTCATAACTTTTCTCCTTTACAAATTTATTTTTTAAAAATTTTTTTATGGAAAGGTTAAGCCCATGTTTAACAATGCTTCCAGACGACTGCTTTTATTTTCATTATCCCATCTGAAAATTTTCTGAGAGTCGGCTGTTTTTAAATTTCTTCCTTCGAGACGTACATAAGAATTTTCCGTAGGTTTATATTCAATCCCCAGAGTAACACCCCATAATTTCAGACCCGTCGGGACATTGTCCTGATCCAAAAAAACTCCGGATAAAACTCCGTCAGGATCGCTGTAGACCTCGGCTCTTGAGTACACTCCGAATTTTTTCGCCGCTGTATATCTGATCGCGAACAAGCCGCCTAATACAGAGGCAGATTTTTTAGGATCTGTAATATCTGAATTATCCTGGACACAAAAATCTACACCTGTAACGATCTTGACTTTATTTTTTTCAAAATTAAAAAAAATATTATTAAAAAAACGAAAATGTGAAATGCTGTCGCCTTCCGGAGTATCATCACCAAGATAGTTGCTATACCCGATATTTATTTTATCGCTGAAGGCATAATTAAATAATATACCTCCCGATTTTTTTTTGTTGTTATCCTCATAAAGATTAAAGCCATTGAGAGCATATATATTCAAAGTTACTTTATCTGAGGGAAGATAGTTGAGCCTGAAGCCGGCTTCATAATTAGGTTCAAAAAAAGTAGGCACCGAGATCGAGCTTGTGATATTTTCCCTGGGGAAAAGTCCTTCGGTCCCCAGGTGAGACTTGAAAAAACCTCCGTCTACCCAGAGATTCCTGCTGAGTCTTATCCCTACAGTCGCCTCCTGAATAAAACTGAATTTCTCTGACCATGCGGCCTTTGGAATATCGCCAAAATGTAATGTAATAATCCCGCGCACTTTGTCTGAAGAATACTTCGCTGACAATTGTGCTACATTGAGTCCGATACTTTCACTTCGTGCCGATACTGAAGACAATTTTTGATAATTGCCGATCCCTGCAGAGTCAGTGTAATAAGCTCCAAACGCATCAACATAACCTGAAAAAGTCAGTATTGAGTTTTGAGTGGAGTCCTGTGAGAATAAAATCCTGGAAAAAATAAAAGAGAAGAAAAACAGAAGGGTAAAAATTTTCCTCATAGATTTTTTTATGATTTATATTTGAGACCGGGGACTGAAAAATTTAGTTCAACATATGAAGATTAATTTTAGAATTCAAGTAAGTTGATATTTCAGCCATAGGAAATTTGCTGTGAATCTTAACTTTCAAATATAAGATTAATTAAATATTTTGTTTTAAAAACACTTGAGCATTTCTGTAAAAAATAAATACGCTTTAGAAATTATAAAACGTCTTGCAAAAGAATATCCCGATCCGAAATGTCATCTTGATTTTAAATCACCATTTGAACTTCTCGTATCAACAGTACTTGCAGCTCAATGCACTGATGTCCGTGTAAACCAGGTAATGACTCCATTATACAAAACTAAATACAGATCGCCCGCTGATATAGTAAAAGATGGTGAGGATAATTTAAGAGAGAATATAAGATCGATAAATTTTTACAACAATAAAACTAAATCGATACTATCGTTAAACCGATCCCTGGCGCAGGATCATAAAGGTAAGGTTCCGGGTTCAATGGAGGAGCTTACCAAGCTCGCAGGAGTCGGCAGAAAATCCGCGAGTGTTGTGCTGGGTAATTGTTTTGGAAAGAAGGATGTGATAATTGTTGATACGCATCTGAAGAGAGTCTCCGGAAGACTCGGACTCATTGAAAGTGAAGATCCGGATAAAATTGAGATCGAACTTAAGGAATTGATCTCGCCTGAAGAACAATTTTATTTTTCAATGAGGGCAGGAGAGCTGGGAAGACAGATATGCAAAGCAAGAAATCCAAACTGCCCCGAGTGTTTTCTTAATGATATTTGTCCTAATGCGTTTAAGCTTTAATAATACAAGTGTGGAGTGTAGAGTAAAGAGTGTGGAGCGAAGAGTGTGGAGTCGGAGTTATATTTTACTTAATGACATTGCACACTCAACACACTTAACATACTCAACAAACTTAACTTACTTAACAAACACACTATTATAAAATAAATTTTCCAATAACAATTTTTAAACAAAACTATAATTGAAAAAAACAAAAAAAGATCTTGCGAAGATTGAATTTTTATTAATGGATCTTGACGGATGCCTGACCACAGGTCACATCATTTATTCAAGCAATGGAGAGGATATAAAGATGTTTCATACGCATGACGGTTACGGTCTGACTAGAGGCAGGGATCTTGGACTCAAATTTGCCGTGATCAGCGGCATGAGTTCAAAGGTGAATAAGATGAGAGTTGACAAGCTGAAGATACATTTCATGTTTGAGGATATTAAGGATAAGATCCTCCCATTCGAAGAACTTAAAAAGACACATGGGCTTGTAAAAGATAACTTCGCTTATATCGGTGATGATGAGTTTGACATTCCATTACTTAAAGAGGTAGGTTTCTCATGCGCTCCCAACAGCGCCATCGATGAAGTTAAGAAACATGTCGACTATGTTTGTGTGAAGAACGGAGGAGAAGGCGCGGTCAGAGAAGTGATTGATATGATATTGAAGGCGAAGGGACTTATCTGATAACTTTGTATTTAATGATTCAAGTGAGGTGCAGGATAACGGAGAATGCAATCGCGATTGATAACTCAGCTAATATTTATGTCACAGGTTTTGTTAATATTGTTAATGAAGATTTCATAAAGGCTAATATCTGCCGGGGACTTCTTACCGATTAACTTACAATTGCATTCATTGAAGGACACTACAACACCGGGACCAATTCACAGATCGGGGATACCATTAGCGCAGAACTAAGATCTAAATTTCCTCCTTTTCAATTGGTGGATAGTGCAAGCGCGTTTCTTTCTAATTCCGGAATTGCTTCGTTAAGTTTTTACACTACAGCTGACAATAGTTATTTCATAGCTATCAAACACAGAAACAGCATGGAGACCTGGAGTTCGGATTCAGTTGCGCTTTCTAATTCTGCCGTTAACATTTATGGTTTTACAAGTGCGGCAGATAAGGCTTATGGTAATAACATGAAAGAGTTGATGCATCCCCCCTTCGTTTTGCGCTATACAGCGGTGATATAAATCAGGATGGATTTGTAAATCTTAATGATATTATATTAGCTAAAAATGATGCGACTAATTTTGTGACCGGCTATATAAAGACTGATGTAACAGGAGATAACGTTGTAAACCTGAACGATATATTGCTGACTTTTAATAATTCTAATAATTTCGTGCATGTGATCAGACCGTGAGCTTAATTTGGGAATTTGGATTTGGGATTTAAATAATTTACGATTTTAGATTATGTAAAAAAAACTATTTCCCAAATCGGAAATTCCAAATCCCAATTCTTAATTACTTGAGAGGTCCTGGTGTGTTCAATTTTTATTCTTTGGTAATTTCTTATCTAATTCAGAAATCTTTTCGAATATCCAATCCTTATGTAATAGTTCTTTTGTATTCACAAGTTTTTTTTTGAATTGTAAAAACTTATACTCCTCGAAATTTATTTTAAATTTGACTAAATCATTTACAGAATTAAGAAAGTTCATATACTTTTTTCTTGAACCCTCCTTAATAAGTTTGGAGTTTTTCAGAAAATGTTTAAAGGCATCTATGTGAGATATTACACTTTCAAAAGAGTTCAATTCATATAAACATTTCAGACTTAGTGATTTTATGTCATTTTTGAAATAAAGATTATCATTTGTAGAGATAAGCAAATCATTAAAATTAATTTTATTACAAAGCTCCAATGCTTTTTCAAAATCGCCCTGAAGGAAACTCAGATGTGCGTTTGAGTAAGCAAAAATACTTGTGCGGCTTTCTTCACCGACAAAATTTATGTAATCAGAAATAAATTTTTTCAGAATGTTAATTTCTTTCTGCATCAAACAGAGTATCAAAATGTTTCTGTATAAATTCAAATTTATAAAGTCCTTCTTCTTATGAGAAAGAACATTAAACTTTAACATTTCTAATAAAAAATTTAAAAACTCTTTGTTGCAAGAATCATCTCCGCCGGATATTTTATTTAAGTAATAAACCTGCACCCCGGAGTATATATTTTTTTTGTCTGCCTTTGACAATGAAGAGAAATGTTTCCTGAAAACTTCTTTTGCTTTTAAAAAATATTTTTCATCCTCTTCGTAAAAGAAGCACATCCATAAATAATAATAAATCATTAATAAAGGAGAATCTTCAAACTCCGAAGAATTATTTTTCAAATATTCCAGAGCGTGTTTTAAAAAACTATAATCATGTTTTATCTTTACACGTTGCTCTTCGACTAAAAGAGATAATGAGCTTTCCATCAGAGTTATCAGAAACAATTTTAGTATATTTAATGTATGGTCATGCCGGAAACTATCTGTAAGAGTTTTATCCACGATCAAAAAACCTTTCATATCGTGTATGAAAATTTTGTTCATATAATAATCCTGGACCTTCGATTTTTCAGAATTAACCTTCCTTTCAAATACCCTGATTTTTTTTTCCATCGCTTCATCTATATCCCTCTCCTTTAGCTCCTCGATAAGAAACTTTTCATAAGTATAGTTTTTATTAATGTGAATATACAACAAAAACTTTTCAGCTAAAATATTTAAGTCAGAAAACAAGTTTCCGATATATGAT
>JBDTLQ010000153.1:0-7458 GCA_039934715.1 Ignavibacteria bacterium
TGTGTGATCATTACTAAATAACCATACGAAAAATAAGCACAGTGTAATTTTTGCCAGCCGGGTAAGGAATTTCCGGCAGCTTTCATTTCGTCAAAAATATTTTTCGAAACATGAATACTCATCAGCCAATCATAATGTTCCTGCAATGCTTCAGCTTCTAATTGTTCTGTATGATAAGTTTCTCCTTTTTTCCATGCGTTATATATGTTGGCATGAGTGCGATCGCCGGTATTAGGCAAATAAAATGCAGGAATAAATCCATCACCTGTACTCAACCACCATTCATCTTCTGCTCTGTCTTTGTCACATAATACAAAACCGCAGGTCCAGAGATTATCTACCAGTTGATTCAATTGTTTGAATAATATAGTGGCAACATCACCCAGCTCACCACTCTGCTGCATACCCATGGTTCTTGAACGTACTTTTTCCAGTGCAGCTTCAATTTTTGCTTCGCGTGCCTGTGCTTCTGCTTGTTTTAAATCGAGGAACCGAGTGTAAGTCTGATCAAACACTCCGGCAAATCTTTCCAGTAAAAGAATAGATTCCGGTGAGGGCTGTTTATCTGTAGAATAAGAGATCAGACCTTTTGAAAAGTATCCGGCAATCACTGCTCTTTTACCGCCTGGGTAATCAATCTTAGTATGAATGCCGGTTGATTCATTCCTGTAATTTGCCCATTGAATTAATTCTTTTCCTTCAAGCTCTATGACAACTGATTTCTTTTTTTCTTTCCATGCATTATAAATCTTACTTATTAGTGTCGGCTCTTTAATACTCATAGCAGCAACATTATCACTTTTTGATCCGCTTCCCTGCACATCAGTTGCGCGAAATTCAATTATGCCTTTCTCTTCATTAATAATCCCGATTGTAATTTGAATAGGAACATCACCTAATTCTTTGAATTGCTGGAATAAAACAAAAGCAGTTTCAGACAATTCTTCACTGCTTTGCATCGCCATCGTTCGTGCACGAATTCTTTCAAGCGCTAATTCTATTTGTGATTCTCTTGATTGCGCTTCTGCTTTTTTAAGATCAAGAAAACGCGTGTAAGCGCGTTCAAATTCAATTGTAAAACGTCCGAGTATTTTCTTTTCATCTTCAGTAAGCTGCCTTCTGATAAAAATACCGAAGCATCCGTATTTCATAAAAGCTTCGACATAATAAAGTCCTTCTTTGAAATATTCCGGTTTTAACTTTTCAGCTCCTCTGAGCAATTCTTCCCAGGCTGCAAAATAGTTTTTCACTTCATCCGGATTTACAAAGTAAACATGGATCTGCTCGCCGCTATCCCATGCTCTGAAACATTCTTTGACAGCAGGATCTTTCTTATTCAAAGGATAGCTGACAGCTTTATTAAAAAAAATGGTATTTCCGTTTTTGTTTTCTTTCCATGTTGCCCAGAATGAGTGTTCATTCTTCTTTTCATCAGGCAGCCAAAGATATGAGAAGTCTGTATCGATACCAAGTAATTCAAGCTGTTCGTGAAAAACCTGAGAAGTTTTATCAAGTTCATTTGAGTGCTGCATTATCATACTCTGCGTACGTGCTCTTTCCAGTGCTGCTTCTATCTGTGCATCACGTATCTGCGCTTCTGCTTTTTGCAGATCCATGAATCGTTTATATGTGAGGTCGAATACTCCGGCAAATTTCTCTAATAAATTCTTTGTTCTAAAATGCGACTCTTCTGAAGTTGTCACACATAAAAATCCATGTGAAAAATATGCAAAGTTATTAATTTTCTTTTCATCGGTTTTGTCAGTTATGAACTTTTTTTTATTTATAAATCCGGAGAGCACATCTTTAAGAATATTCTTATTCGTGAGCCAATCAGGAATTCTTTCTTTCCCTGTTCCGAAAAAATCCAATGATAATTTACTTCCGGATGAAGCCTCTGAAGATGTATGATTTGATAATTCCGGTATAACACGACCTGTCAATGGTTCGATGCCGGCAACACTTGCAATCCTTTTGATCGAAGTTGTTGCCAAAGTCTCGATATTAGGAATAACACAAATGGAAGATGAAATGAGATTTATTCCCAGATCTTTTAATTGCTGCTGTAGGACTGCAGCGGTTTCATCGAGCTCATAAGTCTTCTGCATAGCCATTGTCCTGCTTCTAACTTTTTCGAGTGCAATTTCAATTTGTGCTTCGCGTGCCTGTGCTTCCGCTTTTTGAATATCGAGAAAACGCTTGTATGTTAAATTGAATACACCCGCAAAACGCTTCATCACAGACTTTGCTTCTTCGGTAAATTCTTCTTTACGAAACGCAAACAACCCACCTGCATGAAAAGATGTCACATAATAATATTGTCTGAGTCCTTTGTCTTTTAAAAATATTGAATGAGAATCAGGTAAATTAAAATTTGTTTTCGCTAATGCCCGGTAATAATTGTTCAGATCTTTTCCTTCCAGCAAATAAGAAAAATCTTCCTGCCTGATCCATGCGTTGAATGCCCCTTCTAATAAAGGATGTATCTCCATTGACTCAGCTCCGGAAATCTGAACTATCATACCTTCATCTGATTTAGTCGTAGTAAATACGTCGGCGATCCTTTTCTCCTTATCAAGAATTCCTATCCCGCATCTTTCTGTGCCGAGATTCAGCTTATCCATTTCTTCAAACACTACAGCGACTGCATCATTCAGATCTTCACTCTTATGCATTGCCATAGCTTTGGAACGAACTCTCTCAAACGCAGCTTCTATCTTTGCTTCGCGTGCTTGTGCTTCCGCTTGTTGCAAATCAAGAAAACGTGTGTATGTTAGATTAAATACTCCGGCAAATCTCTCCAGTAAATTTATTGTCTCAAGGGAAGGATAATCCGAAGATGTTATCGCAACTAACCCGCTTGAAAAATATGCAATGCATTCAAATTGATTTTCATTCGTATTAATTGCTGTGGAGTGCTTTTTTTTCCGCCATGCATCAAACATTTTGCTTATCAATCCATTGTTGTCATCTGAAACCATTCTTTTAAATTTTTCTATTTCGCCTGCCCCGAAAAGATCCGCCAGTCTGTTATTGCGGAAAATTCCAATGTACGAGCGGACAGTAACAATTCCCAGTTCTTTCAGTTGAAGAAATAAAATATCGGCAACGTCTTCAAGTTCATCACTTTCATGCATTGCCAGTGTTCTTGCACGTACTCGTTCGAGAGCAAGCTGAATCTGTGATTCTCTTGCCTGTGCTTCCGCTTTTTGTATATCAAGAAAACGTTTGTAAGTAAGATTGAACACATTACCAAAACGGCGCAGCAAAGATTTTGCTTCTTCCGGAAATTCAGTTTCACGAAAAGCATAAAGTCCTCCTACAGGAAAATGAGCTACATACATATGCTGCTGAAGTGATTTAATTTCTTCCGGCGAATCCGGCAATTTAAAATTGGTATCGGCAAGCGCCTCATAAAATTTGATCAGTTCTTTTCCTTTTAATAAATAAGAATGATCTTCCTGCTTCAGCCATGCTTCATAAGCTCCGCGCAGCATAGGATGAATATCCATTGATTCATCACCGCTTACCTGAACGATATTTCCTTTTTCCGTTTTAGTCGTTGACCAGATATCCGTAGTTCGTTTTTCTTTATTGATAATTGAAATCCCGCAGCGGAGAGTTTTCATATCAAGCTTATCAAGTTCTTCAAATACGATAGCAACTGCATCCGAAAGATCCTCGCTCCTGTGCATTGCCATTGCCTTCGATCTCACTCTCTCAAGAGCCGCTTCTATCTTTGCTTCCCGTGTTTGAGCCTCAGCTTTTTGCAGGTCAAGGAAACGTGTGTATGTCTGTTCAAAAACTTTTCCGAAGCGTTTAAAAATTTCGCGGTATTCCGGAAACAGATCATTAGTATGAAAAGTCAAATAGCCCTGTTTAAAAAATACAATATGATATGTCATCTTTTCCGGAAACGGATAGCCTTCATCAATATACTTTTGAATTGAGTTCTGAATAACAGGAACTTCAAGGAGATATTTAAAATGTTTTTTCAGCAATTCACCTTTGACTTCTTCTGTGTAAACATCTTTTCCTTCCTGTTTGGCATTATATACTCTTTTATATATAGGGCTGACTGTGTGAGGCATTTTAAACGGGGGTTGAAAGCCGCCTTCCGGTGATGACATCCACGCTAAAGTTGTTGTTCCGTCTTTTTCCCAGATATTGTATCCGCAGCTTCCGGTCTTGATCCCTAATGACTGAACCTGCTGAAATAATATCAAAGCAGCTTCCGACAATTCATCACTGTGCTGCATTGCCATTGTTCTTGCACGAACCCTTTCCAGTGCAAGCTCGATCTGTGCTTCTCTTGATTGTGCTTCTGCTTTTTTTAAATCAAGAAAACGCCTGATTGTCAGATGTAAAATATTTTTGAATCTGTCAAGAATATTAATTTCATTTTCCATGTATGGTTCATCGCTCCATGCAAAAAGAAATCCTTCTGAGAACGGAAGAAAACTTCCGTACTGTTTTTTGTTTTTTGAAAAATTAGAAAGAGGAACAGAAAGTCCTTTGGAAAGAATTTTGTAATATGATCTTAATACCTTACCTTCAAGGACGGGAAAATAATTTACACTCTTTTGCCATGATTCATACTGCTTCTCATAGATGGGATGACCTGTAAATTCAAATTCTCCTGTAAATGAAATAGTGTTTTCTTTATCAAAGGATGTTGCAGGATAAAGTTTTGCATTTCTTGAATTGTTTGTCAGTAAAACAAACCCGCTCCTGATGGGATTTATTCCGAGCTTATTCAATTCCGTGAACACCGTTCCTGCTGCTTCAGTAAGATCATCGCTGTTATGCATCGCCATGGCTTTTGAACGGACTCTCTCAAGAGATGCCTCGATCATTGCTTCCCTCGTCTGCGCTTCTGCCTTTTGAAGATCAAGAAACCTTCGATAGATCAAACCAAATACACTCGCAAACCTTTGCATCAAACTTATTTCTTCTTCAGTAAGAGGATCATGTCTTACAACATTGAGTGATCCTTCCGGAAAAAAA
This sequence comes from Ignavibacteria bacterium, assembly GCA_039934715.1. Classification (GTDB taxonomy): domain Bacteria; phylum Bacteroidota; class Ignavibacteria; order Tepidaquicellales; family Tepidaquicellaceae; genus JAGPCH01. Next base: position 5,008 of record JBDTLQ010000153.1, read on the forward strand.
AAGATGTAAAAAAATTCTCTCGGATTAAAAATTTTTGTTTCGGGATACGAGAGAATAGAAGACATTGACTTGTAATATTTTTTTACCTCAGCTCCTTTGATTTCATACGAAAAATATTTTTCCTTTTTACTTTTCCATGAATCAAAACATTTCTTAAAAAACTCATGAGAATTTTTTGGAACAACTCCGAGAATTTTATTTTCAGGCTTACTTCCGGCATGTGACCGGGACCATATTTCAAGCGTTTCTTTTATTTCATCAAAGATCGCAACACCTGTTCTTATGGATTCAATACCGAGACTCTTCAACTGCTCAAATAAAACATCCGATGCTTCAACAAGCTCGTCACTGTTGTGCATTGCCATGGACCTTACGCGGATCCTTTCAAGAGCCAGTTCAATTAGAGTTTCTTTAGCATGTGCTTCAGCGCGTACTATATCAGTATATCGTTGATAGCAAAGATTAAAAACATTTCGGAATCGTTTCAGCACTTTAAGCTTTTCTTTGTCAATAGAACTGAAGGTAGAGATGCCGATAGCGCCGGTCCCGATGGAATAAAAGTAATAATATAACGCGGAGCTGTTTTCAATTCTCTGGTCATCATACTCACCATTACTTTTTCTAAAAGCTTTCCAGTCTTTTAATTCTTTTCCGGTGATTGAAAATTCCGAGAATGCGTTATCACCCTCTCTGATTTTATTTACTGAGTTAGCTATTTCAGGAAGATCATTGTAAGAAATGTTAGTGCTTGTTTTACCAGCGTAATCTGAGAAATCATAATTTAAGAAAGAAGACTTATCATCATTGTGAATATTGATCATCGCGTTCCTCATTTCAGTGAAACCCAGTTTCAAAAGTTCACCATATAATATTTTGCAAATAGTCAGCAGGTCATCGGGTTTTTTCATGCTCATTGCCGATGATCGTACTTTTTCCAATGAAGCTTCTATTTGAAGTTCACGGTTCTTATGTGCCAGCTCGCCGGCTAGTTTATTAACTTCATTACGAAGTCCGGTATTCTTCGCGTTCACTTTTTCAACATCGGTCTTACCGGAACTTTGTTTTTTATAAGACTTATTTGCAGCCAATATTTTTTTAAGTAATGGATCTTTTCTTTAATTCAGATCAGAGTAATTAAAATAAGGAATTCATTATTTTAATGAACTGCAAGAAAGCAAATAAGAATTACAAATTTCAAATTACGAATTACAAATATGGATTACCCGAGGGGAGTTCCGGAAAACATTGATGCTACGTTTTTATTATACACTTCCTGCTGAGCAAAGTAATTTTAGTTTACATCACGATCGGTAGTTATCTTTTAATTTGTAATTTGTAATTCGTAATTCGCTCCTAGCGAAGTATTATTGAATTTTGCGTTTATTTTTGATAGATTGAAACAATTAAAGACCCCAATCCCCTTTTAAATGAAAATTGTCAAACCAACTGGCAGTGAGCTGAATGAATATTTTTTGCATAACAAAAAATACTTTGAACAGCTTGCAGATTACTACGCTATATATGATCCTGAATATTACGATAATGAGTTTCTAAAATTTGAAAATGCTACTGCATTTAGTAATGGTAGAACCGGAATAAAGAGCAGATATGTATTATTATTTTCTTTATTGTTTTTGGTGATCTTTTATTTGATTTCGTTTCAGTTCAAACTCGGTGATAAGAATTATGAACTCGGAAAGAATAGTCTTTCTGTTCACAGCATTGATGACTCGGATTTTACAAGAGGTCTGGACCTTTACAGAACGCAGCAGTATAGTGCCGCTGCAGAATGTTTTGAAAAGGTGAATGATGATGATTTAAAATATGATGAAGCCCTGCACATGATAGAATTATGCAGAATGAAAATACTGGAAGAAAGCAGTGAAAGTAATATCAGCTCCGAAAGTATTAGAACTAGACCATAGGGCTGAATTTTAACAGATTAATAAGGAAGAAGAAATAAAGAAGGATCAATTTATCAAATACGAAATTCCTGCGATCAGATTCACGTCATATCTCTTATCCTTATTTGAAATATGGAAACTTCCGCTTAACGACAACACCCAGTGCGGATGAAAATATTTTCCGAATTCCGCTGTGAACGGTACGAAAACTTTATTGCTTTCAAAATTGAATCTGATGTCGGGTTTGATGTAACAATACAATTTTCCCGGGAAAGCAAATTTGTACAATGGCAGTAATGAAATTTCATTTACTGTCTTACTGACCGTATCACCGCGGTCATTTATAAATGACCTGGTATTGTTTGAGCTGTTTAATGATCTGTAATAAGATAATATTAATCCCGTAAAACCTTTCTTTAATTCAAACACAGCACCCGTTGACGGATACAATATGAATTCTTCAAAGCCAAGTTCACTTTCTGATGCAGTCGGAAAAGACACACCAAGTTCCGCTATAAAAGAAATATTTTTTTTCCGGTGAAATACA
>JBDTLQ010000154.1:0-7450 GCA_039934715.1 Ignavibacteria bacterium
CCAGAACTTTATGCTCTTCTCGTCTCTGAGATGCATAATATTTTTCTGTATCTTTATAAATGTTTCTTGTAAGATATCCTTGGATGTGTCCGGGTCTTTAACTTTGCTGAGAATTAAATTATACAGTTCTTTATTGAACCGGATCCAGATGTTTGAAAGATCTCTTTCCAAGGTGATACATTTAATTATATATAAGACGGGCTGAATAATAAAAAGACGCAGGATATCAAATGTCAGGACTTATTCTAAATCCATCTCGATAATAATTTCAGTCCGCTCCGGCTTCTCTATTGTCATAATATCTCTCCGAAATAATTTTTCAATTTCTCCGCGACCTTCTTCCCGGCTGACCTTTCCACTATATTATAATTATTCTTTACAATCTCTTTCAGATTTTCAACCGATCCGAATTCTATGAGCAATTTCTGAGCAGTCTTCTCACCAATTCCTTCGACCTGCGTCAGTTCGGTCGAGAACGTTCTCTTATCACGAAGCCTTCTGTGATATGTGATCGCGAACCTGTGAGCTTCGTCACGAACCCTCTGCAATAGTCTCAATCCGCTTGATGTCTTTGGAATATTTTGCGCGATACTTTCATTCGGGAGATAAACCTCTTCAAGACGCTTTGCCAGTCCGATGATGTCCTGATCTTTGATCTGAAGATCATCAAGAACTTTTACTGCCGATGAAAGCTGTCCTTTTCCTCCGTCAATTATTATCAGATCCGGTATTGCGCTAAAACTCTCATCTTCATCGTTAGATGATCCGCTCTCTTCAAATTTCTTTTCCGAAATTTTCTTAAACCTTCTGTAGATTACCTCACGCATTGAAAGGAAATCATCCGGCTTACCGGTTTCATCCATCACCTGGTTGATCTTGAATTTCCTGTAATCTGATTTTTTTGGCTTGCCGTCGTAGAACACAACCATCGACGCTACAGTATCCGTCCCCTGAATATGCGAGATATCAAAACATTCTATTCTTCTTGGAAGCTTTGTAAGCCTCAGGTCTCTTTTCAGCGACTCAACCGAAGGGGGAATAAATTCTCTTTTCATTCTTGTAAGTATCATATCGTCAAGCAGCAGCCTCGCATTTTTTTTCACCATAAAGACAAGCTTATATTTTTCACCGATCTTTGGAATTAGAAATTCTACCCTTGCTTCCTTTTTCTTCTCAAGCCATTGCTTTATCGTTGATTCATTTTCAATTTCATTCATCAGATAGATCTCATCCGGTATGAAGTCATTTTTTGTGTAATGATTTGTGATCAGGTTTTCAAGGATTTCTGAATCACTATTTTCCGAAATATTATTTAAGAAATAATGATTTCTTCCAATGACCTTGCCGTCCCGGATCTTCAGTATCATCCCGCACCCGTCGTTTCCTATCTTGTCGAATACAAAAACGTCACGGTCTATAATTTCCTCATCGACAACTTTCTGTCTCGAAGAGTATAAGTCGATCGCCTCAATCTTATCCCTCAGTCTTGCGGCTTTCTCAAACTCCATTTCCGCTGAATAGCTATTCATCTTTTCCGTCAGTTCGCTTGTGAGTGTTTTCGTCTTTCCGTTTAAAAGCTTCGCGACCTGTCCTATCATTTCATTATAATCTTTTCTTATAAGGTATCCGACACACGGCCCTTCACATTTGTGTATGTGATAATCAAGACACAGCTTGAATTTATTCTCGCTGATGGATTGCTCAGTCAGATGAAGATTGCATGAACGTATCATGAATATGTCACGAACAGCCTTCAATGCAAATCTCATATTCTTAACATCCGTATAAGGTCCGAAATATTTCGACCCGTCCGAACGTTTCCTTCTTGTGGGAAACACACGCGGGAATTCTTCATTGGTGATCACAATGTAAGGAAAAGACTTATCATCTTTCAGATTAATGTTATAACGCGGCTTGAAGGTTTTAACAAGATTCTGTTCAAGCATCAGAGCTTCGATCTCATTGTCTGTAGAAATTGTTTCTACATCCGAGATCTTGCTTATCATTGCATTCAGAATTGCCGTTACAGGTTTCGCCTGAAAATATTGTCTCACGCGGTTGCGGAGTATCTTTGCCTTCCCGACATAGATCACTTTACCATTAAGATCTTTGAATTGATATACACCGGGAGTAATCGGAAGATTTTTTAGTTTGATCTCTAGATTGTCGGAAAGATTCTGGCTGATCTGAGTTTCGTTACTTTCAAAATTCTCTCGCATAATTTCATTTTATACTTAATATAATTATTTTTTATCCTGTGTTAGTTCCATCAGTACATTGTTAGTGGATTTTGGATGGAGAAAAGCTATTAACATTTCATCCGCTCCTGTCTTTGGCTCTTCGTCGATCAGGGAAATGCCTGCTTCTTTTATTTGCTGCAGTGATCTTTTAATATCATCGACACCGAAAGATAAATGATGAACTCCCTCACCTTTCTTTTCGATGAACTTGCTTACAGGTGATTCAGGATCCGTACCTTCAAGCAATTCGATCTCACAATTGTCTAAATGAAATTTCCTTACATTCACTTTCTGATCTTTTACAAACTCGGTCTGCGTCGCTTTTACATTGAATATCTTTTCAAATACCGGAACGGAGCTTTCCAAAGACCTTACAGCGATTCCAATGTGTGCAAGCTTCATGTTTGAGTTTTGCTGAATGGGTTAGTTTATTAGTTAATTGGTTGATTGGTTAATTGACTTTTCTTAATACACTAGCTACTTAATTTATTTAACTCATTTAACTCACTTAACTCACTTAACTCACTTAACTCACTTAACTTACTTAACTTACTTAACTTACTTAACTTACTTAACTTACTTAACTTACTTAACTATTTAACCAATTAACCAATTAACTATTTAACTATTTAACTATTTTACAAATACTGATCCAGTCCTTTTCGTCTTAAATAATCAACCACTTCCTTCACCGTTTGTGCTTCACCTCTTTTGCAAATAAGCAGTCCATTTTCTGTATTTATAATGATCAGGTCTTCAACTCCAATTGTCGCTACCATTTTCATGTCGTTTATGATCAGGCAGTTCTTTGTATTGATCGTTACTGTTCTGCCCTGATTCACATTGCCGTCACTATTCTTTTCTTTAATGCTGTAAACCTCATCCCACGCTCCGATATCATTCCAGCCGAAATTACTTCTTATAATAAAAACATCTTTCGCTTTTTCCATTACTCCATAATCAATCGAAATGCTTTTCAGTTTTGAATATTCATCCTCAAGATGTTTCGGAAAATCGTTCGACATTAAACTTTTGGAGAGTCTTTCCAGTGATTCATCAAGATCGGGCATGAAATTCTTTATCTCTTCCATCATTGTATCCGTTCTGAAAATAAACATGCCGCTGTTCCATAAAAAGTCACCGCTTTCAAGAAAAGCTTTCGCAACATCTATATTAGGCTTCTCCGCGAATGTTTTTACTTTATATATTTTTTCAACTGTACTGTTTCCGTTCTTTTCAAGTTCGACCTCTGCAACATTATCGGCATCGTACTGAATGTACCCATAACCTGTTTCAGGCTTTGTCGGATGAATACCAAGTGTGACGATCCCGCCGTTGTCGTTTACATATTTCAGCCCGCTGTTGATCACCCTGTGAAATTCAGTAACGTCGTCTATAAGATGGTCCGCAGCTACAACAAGCACATTTGCTTTCTGCTCAAACTGATTTATGAAAAGGCATGATAGTCCGATGCATGGTGCCGTGTTTCTTCCCATAGGCTCACAAATTATATTCTCATCAGGGATCTTCGGAAGCTGTTTCTTCACTTCGTTCTTATAAAGAATGTTTGTAACAACAAATATTTTTGCATCATAAAATAACCCTTCAAGACGTTTGTACGCCTGCTGTATCATTGTTTCATTTTCATTCGCGATCTTCAGAAATTGCTTCGGGATTTTTGACGTGCCTTTCGGCCAAAACCTTGTTCCTACTCCTCCTGCCATTATGACGGCAAAGTTGCTCATAAGCGTATTATTTATTTTTCAATTCAGGTTTTGAAAATATTTTAACTGGATCATTAAGATAAGAGATAAACAGATTTATATCCTCAGCAGGCTTTTCCATGGCGAGCAGCTTGAGATTGTAAATGATGTATCCGAAAATTTCTTTCGTCTCGGTTGTTACGGGATTTATCCTGTAGTTTTGCAAAAACTTTGTGAATATGTAACTCGCTTCAGCAAGCTGCACAAGTTTTTTCATCTCTAAATCTTTTGAAAGTTTTACTATATCTTTAAAGTTGTTCAGGTTTCCTGACAAACTTCTCAACGCTTCATAGATCTGATACTCACCCGTAATTTTATCGAGCTGATTGAAGTTTGACTCCGAGTCCTTTATTAATTTCTTTAACAGCTTTCTTTTTTCATGCCGGGAATTGTCGGGATAGTTGCTTCTCAGATTATTTTCATCGTCAAGCTTTTCCTTAAGCCTCTTCAGATACTTTTCTCTTCTTTCCTTCTCCTCAATCAGTGAGTTCCTGATGTTCTCTATAGATTTCAGAATATCCTTGTATCCAAAATAATCATCACCTTTAATAAGGCTCAAAACCAGTGACAGGCCGTTTTTAAACAGGTTGAGAGTACTTTCCGAAAGATCATACTTGCCGTCGGATATTTTTTCAAATGAAAGTGTGATCGTCTGATAAATGTTGGAAATTATTTCAAGAGACATTTTTCGGGAAATGTTTTCAAGATAGGCAGCCGTATCCATGATGTTATTTATTATCTGTATCCTTTCCTCTTCATCCGTATTCCTGCTGATGATGAATTCAGTCATTTTGTCGAGCTCATGATTAAGGATTATGTTCCTGTCCATTATCTCATTTTCATAGCCAATGAAAGATTCATTAGTCGGGGGCAGCTCGGCAAGTATTTCTTCTACCGTATCGTCAGCCTCTTCAATATTATCTTCGCTTTCTTTAAATAAATTGAGCTCCTCCTGTATCTCTTCGCTGAAAGGGATCTTATCCTGAACTTCGGTCTCCTGCTGAACATCTCTATCTGTTGTTTCTTCAGTATTTACTATTTCAATTTCATCTTCTTTCCCAATAATAATGATTTCCTCTGAGTCTTCCGGATCATTTTTTAATTCAAAGTCTGTTTGATCTGTGGTCTCTTCCTTTATAAACAATTCCGCGTCATCATTTTCTTCTATATCAATTACTCCCTCACCCGAATTTACTTCCTCCTGATCAATTCCGGACGATACCGGAAGTTCCATTGCCTGTTCATCTTCGGTTTCTTCTGGAAAAACTGTGCCCGGAATTATTTCTTCATCCTGCTTTTGTACGGTTGGCAGGTCAAATACAATTTCACTATTGTCGTCCTCCGACTGAATTAGCTCGAGATAATTCTTTTTAAACTTTAGAATGTCGTCATCTTCTTCAATTTCCTCATCAACAACATCTGTGAGCTCATGAGTACTAACCGGCTCCTCTTCTTTTGCCGATTGACTATCCCGGACGTCCTTATGATCAATTTTTTCTTCATCCTTAAAAGAGTCAACCTTCCCGGTCAGTTTTGGGTTTGAAAGGTAGTTAAGGATCTCATTTTCGATAAATTCGGAGTCTGTATTAAGGTTTTGTGAAAGATTATCAAAGTTAATAACATTGTCTTCCATTTTCTTATAGATGAAGACGAGGTAATTACCAATGCTCCTGAAATTCCTGACATTGCTGAGCATATAAAGTTCGATCAGAATGTTTTCCGAATGAGAAAGTTTGTTGAAGAGTTTGTTTATTAACTCCGAATCCTGCCGGTTGATATTAAAACGCGAAAGATCCGCCAGTGTCCTGTGAAATAGATATTTCAGGTAATCGGTTTTAATATTTTCTCTCAAAATTCTATCTCAATGAAAAATTTTAATTATTCGTATATACTCTTTCAACTCTCTTCGTGACATTGCATGTGATCTCATAAGGGATAGTTCCTATCATCTCCGAAAGATTGTCCGCGGCATATCTGCTTCCGAAAATTTCGACCTCATCATTCACTTTTATAGAAGAACTATTTCCTATGTTAACCATTATCCAGTCCATGCAGACAGTTCCGACAACCGGATATAGTTTTCCTTTTATATATACCTTTGCCCTGTTTGTAAGAAGCCTCGGGTAACCGTCACCGTACCCTAACGGTAGTGAAGCAATGAGTGTTTCTGATTTTGTAAAATATTTTCTTCCATATGATATGCTCTGACCCTTGTCCAATGTTTTAATGAATTTCACTTTTGATCTGAGTGTCATTACAGGTTTGATCCCGATATCCTTAACAAGCTTTTTACGATCGGGATAATAACCATAAAGTGAAATGCCCGGACGGACCATATTAAAAAAAGGATCATTGTAATTCAAAATCCCTCCGGTGTTGCAAATGTGCTTAAGTCCTAATTTCATTGAGTTTAGCTCAAGTTCACGTATCAGCGATTTGAAATCTTCAAGCTGCTTCAGCGCATAATTATTTTTACTAATCTCGCTTGTGGCGAAGTGAGAATAAATCCCGGTGATCTCAAAATTTTCTGACTGTTTGAGTTTGCGGACAGCCTCAAAAGTATCTTTTATCTTAAAACCTGTTCTGTTTATTCCTGAATCTATCTGCATCTGAACGGACACCTTTTTGTTGACGCTTTTTGCGTAGTCGTGAAGTTTTTCCGCGCTCTTTATGTCGGCTATTGAAACTTCAATATTCCTTGAGATCACATCTCCGAAAAATTTTTCATCCGTCAGAAGCCCCAGGCATAACACCGGAACCTTTTTTTTTGAAAATTTTTTTAGGTGATCGCTTAACTTTATTGATTCGGAATAATCGGCTGTGCCAAGATAGTCTGTTCCGCTTTTTACAAGAACTTCTGCCACTTCACACATCCCGTGGCCGTATGCATCCGCTTTAACGATCGAACATACTCTTATTGTTCTTCGGGGGTCTTTGTTTGAATATTTTTTTACCAGTTCAAAATTTTTTCTGAGCCTCTTTAAATTAATTTCGGCATAAGTGTCATTAATTTTTCTTTCGTTACCGTTAAAATTCATCATTCAAAGTAAAAAATCTTTTAACTAAAAAGAATTTATTTATTTGTCTATCATGATGAAAATTTTCAAAAAAATTTCTGAAAATCTAAAATCAAACTTGACAATATAAAACAGTTTGAGTAATATTATTACAGATAATTTGCTTTGAAAATATTGTTAGAAAGATGTTAGTAAGATTTTTTAGTTCATTGTCAGAATTTTTAATCGGTGTAACCAAATTGTTATTATTAACAATCATTGTTAGTAACTCAGTTAACATCCCCTAACTGTCTGGAATAATTACTACTTGGCTTTCTGCAAACTTGTTAGGAAATGACGGATTATTTTTTAAATTTCCAAAAGATCTAACCCGGTATATAAAGTAAAATATTAACTCACTTTCATTTGTTAATAATTTTTTAAAACCCTT
>JBDTLQ010000155.1:0-7422 GCA_039934715.1 Ignavibacteria bacterium
CAGACAGTCTCCCGAATTGCCCCCGGAGAAGAAATTATAGCATAGGGGAATTCAATATATGAACATTAAACTTTTAGTTCTTTAATAGTAAAAGATATTACTTATATTTTTTAATTAAGGTTTATTTATTTCACATTCGTTTAAAATCGGTTTAATCTAAGTTGAATTTTTATAGTTGTACAAAAATAGTATTATGCGTATATAATCTGCAAAGAAATTTTTTTCAAAAAATCATCACATTCTCCGGCAATGCTGAAGAGTAAAGCAATTGATATTTTAAAAACTTTATCAAGGGATGAGTTTAAACGGTTCGGATACTTTGCCGAATCACCTTACTTCAACCGTAATAACAGCCTGATACGATTAGCAGGTGAATTGAGAGAGTTCTACCCGTCCTTTGATTCCGGAAAAATGACGGAAGAATATCTGTATAAAAAAGTATTCGGAAACAAATACAGCTACAGCTCAATGAAAAACCTTATGTCGGAAATGCTGACTCTTTGTGAAAATTTTCTAATCGCTGACCGGGTGAACAAAGTGGATAATCTCGGACCAAGAAATACCATTGATCTTCTTGAAGAGCTGCGGGAAAGACATCTCGATAAACTTTTCGAAGCACACAATCGAGAACAACGAATACTTTATACTTTCATATAAACATGCAATTTTGAAATATCAATATCATCTCGAAAAGCATAGCTATACAAAATTGATATGGGAGGGATTTTTGAAGCGCTCTGTATTTGAGCTTTGCAGGACAATGCAAATGTTATACATAACTTCTGATACTCTTATACATTCAGCGGAGCTTCTGGGTGGTCAGGCAAGTGACAGTATAATGATCACATTTGTAGACAGGCTTGACCTTGAGAAATTTTTAAAAGATCTTAAGCCCGCAAGTTCAGAAGAACACTTTTATCTATACATTTATACAATGATCATCTTAATGACCGTCAATAATCAAAAGGAGATAAGCGAAGATTATTATTTCCGGATAAAAAACTTGTTGTCAGAGAATATGAGTTTGTTTTCAAATGTTGATCTTTATGATATACTTAAAAGCTTAAGAGCCTATACGATCACGCGCATGCATCTTCACAGAAAGCAGTTTATAGATGAGTTATTTGAAACCGATAAAAAGCTTGTTGAAGGAGTACAGTTTTCTAAAAACAGACTGAGCTGGTACATAGGAGAGATCTATACGGAGATCGTTCTTCTGGCTGCACATAAAAAAGAATATGAATATGCAGAGAACTTTATCGAAAAATACAGGAACATGCTTAACACAGACATTTGTGATTATGAGTACAACTGGAATAAAGCATTTCTGAGTCTTGAATTTGGACATATCGAGAACTCAATAGTATTATTGTCCGTAGTAAAACCTGTCAACCCGATTACAAAGATCGCTACAAAAATATTATATCTCAGAGCATATTATGAGCTTGGACATTTTGAAGAAGGCTTTTCAATTCTTGACGCGTTCAAACATTTTGTAAATAAAGAGAATAAATTCTCACCTGCTAAAAGAAAATATTATAATGATCACCATAGCCTGTTCTTACGCATGTATAAATTCAGACTTGAGCCGCGTAAATTCACAGGGCTGGATCTTAAAAAACTCAGGGATGACGTCAATAAATTTTATTTCATTGCAGGATCTGACTGGTATAATAAAAAGATCGATGAGTTAAAGCATATGATTAAATAAACCGAACACAAATGCTAAAAGGGAAAGCTATAGATACAATTAAAACATTTTCCAAAGAAGAGTATAAGAGATTTGAGGATTTCATTGCATCACCATATTTCAACAAGAGCAAAAGGTTTGTATCATTGACAGCAATACTTAAAAAATTCCATCCGGACCTTGATTCCAAAACTCTTACAGAAGAATACGTTTACGGGAAGATATACGGTAAGAATAAATTCAGTTACAGTCTTATGAAAAATCTCATGGCTGAATATTTTAAGCTTTGTGAAACTTTCCTGATACATGACAGAGTCAACCGGACACTCTTTACCAGCACGGACAATATAATAGGGCTATTGGAAGAATATCAGATGAGAGATCTTGACAAGGCTTTTAATGTAAGACTTAAACTCGCAGAGGACCAGCTTGAAGAAAGCAAATTCGATTCTTATTATTTTGACAAAAAGCTTGCGATCGTCAACTTCACACTGGATAACGAATTCAACAAGAGTTCATTCAAGACCCCGATGGTAAATGCCTTCATTGAAAAAGCCTTCCTCGAGCTGTGCCGTATTACAAACGCTCTTTACAGAAACAGCAACAGCATTTATTACAGCTCTAAGGAATTCAATATGAGTCACGAGAATAATATTTTCTTTACATTCATAAAGAATATTGACATAAACACCATCCTCAAACAGATAAATTTTTCAAACACTGAAAATAACTTCATTATAAAAATTTATTTAGAGCTTATACAGCTTATCAGGGATCAGAAAAATGAAAAGAACTATTTCAGCGTGAAGAAGCTTATCTTTGAAAAGATAAATTATTTTTCCAACCTGGAAAAGTTCTCGCTTCTGAATATACTCCGCAACTATTGCATCGATAAGATACATGACAGGAATGTAAAATTTAAAAACGAAGGGAATGAGATAAATCTGAAACTTCTGGAAACAGTGGATTTCAAAAAGGATAAACTGGATTCTCTGTTCGGGCTGATCTATCTTGGTACATTCCTTTACGCGGTTGGAGTCAAGGATTTTGAATTCGCGGAAAAATTTATTGAAAAGAATGCCCCGCTGCTCAGGAATGAAAACAGAAAGGATATTTACGGTTATGTACGATCTTATCTTGAATTTGAAAAAGGTAACTTTGAAACCGCGCTTGTGCTGCTTTCAGACATTGACGCGTTTAACATGGTTTATTATACCAAAATAAAAAATCTCTATCTTAAGATCTATTACGAGATGGGATATTATGAAGAAGCATTTTCGATGCTTGATACCTACAAACATTTTCTTGATAACAAAAAAATCCTGAAGGAAAGCATCAAAGAAAATCTCAGGGACAGTATAGAATTATTCTATAAACTTTTTAAGATCCGGTCACAGCCGGATAAATATTCAGCATATGATGTGAAGGAAATGGAAGAAGACGCCCTTTCAAAAAGTATAGAAACCGAGAACCTGTGGATCCTGAAAAAGATAAAACAGCTTTATAAAATAGTTGATAGTTGATAGTTGATAAAATTTAAAAGTAGTATCACTATCAACTTTCAATTATAAACTATCAATTGTTCATTACATGTCTGTCTGCCATACAATATTTCCTGTTTGAACATCAATACAGGTTGCACGAAGCATGAAAATAAAGATCAGCTTGTCATTTCCCTCTATCACTCTCATTGTTCTCAGGTCGGGATTACCTTTTGAAAAGACAACTTCGAAAGAGGATTTATCAAAACCTTTATCAGGATCCCTGTAAATATCTTTAAGCGCGGTCTGCCAGACCTGACTTGCGGTAGTATCGGAATTAATTCTGATCTTTGAAATGATCACTCTTGCCTGGTCTGTGACATCGGTCTGGCTCATGACGAATACACAGTTGTCCTTTGTAACAATGTCAAAAAGATCGTCGTTGGATTTTCTTTTAATTTTATCAGTAATATTTTCTAAATTATCTTTTGCCCGTTCAAGATTTTTCTTAGCCCACTCAAGATGGTTGTTTGAAAAAGACCTTGAGTTATTCTTTACTCCGGTTGTATCAAACGCAGTTATAAAATTTTCTGTCGAATCTATTTCCTTATTTATTTTTTCAATTTCCTTCATGAAAGGCAAAAGATAACCGGCATTTGCGTTGGGTGCTCTCATGTTTGAGCTCTTAATAAATTCTCCTTTTAAAAAAGAAATATCCTTCAAATTTTTTCCGGAGTAGGTAATATAGCACCGCGGACTGCCGGAAAGATTAATGCTTGTGTTAGCATTGATCTTCATGCTTGTTGAAATACAGGTATTGTTAAATTTAAAATCTTTTATTGATTCCGTGGTCTTTTCTGCTTTTAAAGAAGCCGGATCAATGTAATATACAAAACCGGAATTATCGGAAACCATAGGCATATTTTTTTCGGGATCAAAGCCATAGTACCTGCCGATGTTATTCCATTCAGGCTGACTGAAATTATCCTTAAGGAATGGATTTACTTCAACGACCTTTGCCTGCGTAACAATTATGTCAAGATTTTTCGGATCACGTGCATGAAAGCCAAGTTCCTTACCCGATGACTTGTACCATAGCTTTCCCTGCGTCTCTCCGAGAAAGATCGGATTCACCTCCCTGTCACCGGTTTCAATTCTTTTTGAGATCTTGCCTGAATTAATGTCATAGCTTGTGATACGATACTCGTTATAACCCGTGATCTGTCTGATCCCGCCGTTATCGGACTTTGAAGTTGCCTGAAATATTTCCTGCTTCACCACTAAAAACTTTTCACCGCTGTTTTCCGAGATTACAACTTCTTTGACATCATCGGCGATATCCTTCATTACATTCTTCTTGAGAAGTCCGCACGAAAATTGTATTGATACAATTGCAAGAAGAAAAACCGGGATAAAATATTTTTTCATGTTCAATTTACTTACCGCAAAAAAAAATAATTCCATAAGTGATTGGATTCAACCGGGTTTTTTTGTTCGGAAATGTGGATTGAAAAATTAATTAAAATGATATGACAAATATTAAGAGGGCAAAGACGTATCAAGCAAACCCTGCAAGGTATAACTTAAAGAAATCTTATTTGAATAAGATTTTTATCTTTCCCTCTTAAAAAAGGTTTACTGTAAAGATAGTCTTTATTTTTTTATAAAAAAATACTAAGTATTGGAATTCACATCACTAAGCAATATTAAGCAATATTGATACACCTAATAGAGTGTTGACTTTCAAAATTATTGTGTATACGTTCAAATAAATCTAAGGAAGAACAATTTACAATAAAAGATTTTTTAACTTTCTCCAACGGCTTATGACTTTTAATACTTTTCGTTTTATTAATCCCCAATAAATTTTTTAATATACACTTTTAACCCCAAACTTTTATGAAGAAGTTCGTAATTGTATTTGCTTTATTTATAACAACAATCCACACAACAGCAATGAAAGCACAGGTAACACAGGAATGGGTAGCGACTTATAATGGTGTAGGAACCGGCAGCAATGCTCCTAAAAAATGTCTGATTGATAAATTTGGAAACATTATAATAGCAGGCAGGAGTGAGAATTCATTTTTCAACGATGACTTCATTACTTTAAAATATAATTCCTCAGGTAATCTTTTATGGGAAAGGAGATACAATGGTGTCGGAAATGGGAACGATGCAATATCCGGAGTTGTGCTTGATGATTCAAATAATATTTATGTAACAGGATATAGTCAGGAAGGAGCTGCCTTAGGGGGATACAACTGGGTTACAATAAAATATTTCTCTAACGGAGATACGGCATGGAAAAAAAGTTTTAACTGGATAGCAAATGGGTTAGATGAACCTTTTGCAATGACAATTGATAAACTGAGAAACATTTATGTTGCAGGTTATGGAAGGACCGCGCAGCCGATAGATGACGATTTTATAACTGTAAAATATAATTCGAATGGAGAATTACTTTGGACTAAATCTTATGATTCTCAAATTTCCGGTCCGGACAGAGCATTGAGTATTGCTCTTGATGATTCTGCTAATGTTTATTCAACAGGATATTCCGCATCTTCAAAGGGTAATGATTTAATAACTATAAAATATAATACAATCGGGAATGAAAAGTGGGTTAGAAAAAATATTACGTTTAACGGTGATTATTTAAGGCCGGCTCATGTAGTTACTGATAAAAATAATGATATTATCGTTAACGGATATTATTACATCGGAGATAACTATGCTTTTAATACGATAAAGTATAGTTCATCAGGAGATCTGATTTGGAAAAGGATTTATAAAGGTGACGGAAATCTTAATTTCTGTTTTGCACTATGCACTGACGATTCCGCAAATGTTTACGCAGCCGGCAGAAGTACTAATACCGGAACAGGCGAAGATTTTGTGACAATAAAATATTATGCAAACGGTGATACAGCCTGGATACGGAACTATGACGGAGGATATGATAATTTTGATGAGATTCGATCTATAGCAATTGATAGTTTTCACAATGTATACGTTACAGGATTAACCGGTTCTTCAAATGGAAGTCCAAATTATACAACTATAAAATACGATGAAAATGGTTTAATTAAATGGTTAAAAGAATTTAGAGGAAGTTATTTAGACGATATTTCAACTACTCTATGTCTTGACTTAAATAAAAACGTGATCGTCAGCGGATATACTCAAACAAGTCTAAATAATTATTCAATTGGTACAATTAAATATTCTCAACTCACGGGTGTAACAGAGACTTTTTATTTAAATGATCCAAACTTTAAACTTTATCAAAATTATCCTAACCCATTTAATCCTAAAACTGCAATAAATTAT
Source organism: Ignavibacteria bacterium (assembly GCA_039934715.1). Lineage (GTDB taxonomy): Bacteria > Bacteroidota > Ignavibacteria > Tepidaquicellales > Tepidaquicellaceae > JAGPCH01. The sequence continues at coordinate 6,505 of JBDTLQ010000155.1, forward strand.
TATTTATCATCTGAAAGCTATGTTAAAATCAAAATATATAATTCATTGGGAAAAGAAATTAAAACACTGACTGATAATAAAGAAAATGACGGAAATCATAGCTTGAATTTTGAAGGAAATGACCTACCGAGCGGCATTTATCTTTATAGTTTGATTGTAAATGGTAATTTAATCGATACAAAAAGAATGCTCTTAATCAAATAAATTTATGAAAAGTTACAGATCAATCGAACAGAAAAGATTGGAGACCTGCCGTTTTTAAGACGGCAGTAAAATAATTTTATTACAATAAAAAAGAGGGAGAAGACTCCTTCATAATGAACCCTGACAGGTAAATATATAAAAGATTAATCTTACATAATAAGATTATGTCTTCCCCTCTTTTTATTTAAATTTACAACATCATAACATTTATTTTAAAAAATAAATTTTTATAAAAATGGAAACTAAAGTAAAGAATTTCGTCCATCAGGATTCATATCTACCTATCTTCTGAAATTGATAGTGTATACGTTTTATTTAACAAGCAAAAGAAGTTCGATATAGAAAGAACCAACAAAAGTTCTTTCTCAAATCAATTAAAAGCGACAATGAATGTAAGTACTTATCATTTGTAAAACTCCCCAAATAAGTTTTAATACTTTTAAATTTAATTTCACCCCAAAACTTTTATGAAGAAGATCGTAATTGGATTTGTTCTATTTGTAACAATTTATTCAACCGCAATGAAAGCTCAGGTAACACAGGAATGGGTAGCGACTTATAGCGGAGTTGGAGCAGGAGACAACGTTCCTAAAAAAAGTCTTATTGATAAAGCAGGAAATATCATCGTAGCAGGAAGGAGTGAGAATTCGTCTTTCAATGATGACTTCATTACTTTAAAATATAATTCCTCAGGTAATCTTTTATGGGAAAGGA
>JBDTLQ010000156.1:0-7345 GCA_039934715.1 Ignavibacteria bacterium
CTGTTGTCAATTAATTGTTCAAAACAAAAACTGGAATTTTTTATCCAAGAAATTTTTGTATAAACATTTAAGAGATCATCAAGGTAGGAAAAGCTGCTGTAGTCAATCTCGTTTCGAACAACTACAACTTTTAAACCGTCATTAAAGATTCCGTCTTTTCCAATCGTATAGCCAAGATCTCTCCTATACTCGACCCTTCCTGTTTCGAAATATTTCAGATAATTTATGTTGTGAACTATCCCCTGCGAATCTACGTCAAATGTTCTAACCCTTACCTGCGTCACATGTTTAAACTCAGATAAATTCAAATCCCGTATACAAAAGTTTATATAAAATATACCTTTACTTTTAAATATTCAATAGATTCTCTAAAACTTCTTTAACCTTAACTACCTTAACTATAAACTTCCTTAACATTTAGAGGGGTGTTTTGTATATTGTATACTTATGATAAGTAAAAGTAAAAAAATCAATAAAAGGATCGGGCTCATCGGTTTTCCCATGGATCTTGGGGCTGACAGACGGGGTGTCGATATGGGACCCTCAGCTATCCGCTACGCTAATCTTGAAGAAAAGCTGGAGAAGCTTGGCTATAATGTAACTGATTTCGGAGATATCGATGTCCAGATACTTGAAACACAGCGTATCAGAAATACAAAATTGAAGTATCTTCCCGAGATAGAAAAGACATCAAAGATACTTTCAAGAAAAGTTGAGACACTTCTGAATAAGAACTATTTCCCTTTGATAATAGGTGGAGACCATGCGACTGCCATCGGAACGATCGCGGGAATTTCAAGCTACTGTAAAAGAAATAAAAAAACACTCGGGATCATCTGGATCGATGCTCATGCTGATATGAATACTGAAGATACAACTCCCTCCGGAAACATTCACGGGATGCCCCTGGCCATTGCGCTTGGGATGGGTCACAAAAGGCTTACACATCTTAATGGCTTTTCACCGAAGGTAAGAGTTGAAAATATTGCAATGCTTGGGATAAGAGATGTTGATTACCTTGAAGCGCAAACTATTAAAAAAAATAATCTTACCGTTTATACAATGACGGAAATTGATAAGATCGGTATTCACAGGATCATTGCAAAAATACTGAATGACTTTAAACAGAGGGTCGATCACATTCACATTAGTTTTGACATGGACGGTATTGATCCCGAATACGCGAAAGGCGTAGGAACTCCCGTACCCGGAGGTCTGACTTATCGTGAATCTCAATTGTTAATGGAAATGGTGGCTGCATGCGGGTGTATGAGTTCGCTGGAAGTACTTGAAGTTAATCCGATCCTTGATACAAAAAACAGAACTGCTACTTTAGCTACTGAGCTGATTATTTCCGCTCTTGGAAAAACTACTTTGTACGACTAACTTTTTTTCAAAACCATTTTTTCAAGCTTATCGAGTTTATCTTTTGTCTCAGACTGCTTCTGCTTTTCCTTTTCTACAACTTCATTTGAAGCCTTGCTTAGAAAATTCTCATTGGTAAGTTTTTTATCAAGTGTTCCAAGATATTTTTTCAGGTTCTCAATTTCCTTGCTTATCTTTTCTGCCTGCTTTTCTGAATCAAGATTTCCTTCCAGTGACAAATATAGCTCAACGTCATTTACTACAGAGCTTGCATACTCGTTATTGTCATCAATTTTATTTACGATCTCTAAGCTTTCAAGATTACATAATTTTTTTATGTAACTGCTGAATTGCTCCACCAGTTTTCTGCCTTCAGCTGTTGATGGATTGACAAGAACATTCGATCTCACTGAAGGAGCGATACCGTTATCTTTTTTCAGATTACGCATGGAAGTTACAAGCTCTTTTACCTTTTCAAAATCATCTTCAGATCCTGCGCGGATCTTAGTTTCATCCACAGACGGTGAACTCGCGAAAGAAATACTTTTATCGTCCCTTCCCTCTTCAATATTATGCCAGAGCTCTTCAGTAACATAAGGTATGACCGGATGGAGTATCCTCAGAATATTATCATAATAATTTATCGCGCCATCAATTATCCGAACTGCATTGGAAGGCTGCTCGCTTACCTTGATCTTCATCAGTTCAATATACCAGTCGCAGAAATCATTCCAGACAAAGTTGTACAATGACTTTGTATATTCATTGAGTTTGTACTCTTTCAAATATTTTGCGGTATTGATTAAAGTCGAATTATATCTGCTTTCAATCCATGAATCTATAAGGTCATTTTTATAATCTGCGTGAGGAATGTCCCTTGTATCTTCGCTGATTTTGTCTTTCATCATCATCAGGAATCTTCCTGCGTTCCATAATTTGGTTACAAAATTTCTTCCTATCTGTGTTTTATCTTCATCAAAAAAAACATCGCTTCCCAGCGGAGCAAGATAAACGATCGTAAATCTCATCGCGTCCGTACCGTATTTGTCCATAAGATCCAGAGGTTCGGAATAATTGCCGAGTGTCTTTGACATTTTAATTCCTTTATTGTCCCTTATGATAGAGTGAAAATAAACCTCCCTGAAAGGAACCTTGCCTGTGTATTCCAGACCTGCCATTATCATTCTTGCGACCCATAGATAAATTATATCGGGCCCCGGTGATAGAAAATCGGTTGGATAATAATAGTTAAGCCATTCATTGGTCTTATCCTTTTCACTATTTTCCCATCCGAAAACACTAAGCGGCCACAACCATGATGAGAACCACGTATCCAGCACATCTTCGTCCTGTATCCAGTTTTCAGGATCCTTCGGAGAATCAACTTCACAATATATCTCACCCGTGTTCTTATGATACCATATCGGGATCTGATGTCCCCACCATAGCTGACGTGAGATACACCAGTCGCGAATGTTGTTCATCCAGTGAAAATAAATTTTTGTATAACGGTCAGGATAAAATTTTATATCACCGGATTTTACAGCTTCAATCGCCGGCCCTGCAAGCTCTTTCATTTTTACAAACCATTGTTCCGAAAGATATGGTTCAATGACTGCCTTGGTTCTGTCTGATATCGCAATGTTGTGTGTAAGGTCTTCGATCTTTACAAGCAGATCAAGTTCTTTCAGACGTTCGATGATTTTCTTTCTTGCCTGAAAAATGTCAAGCCCCTTGAATTCACCTGTATACTCGTTAAGTTTTGATTCTTTGGTAAGCACGATGACAGCTTCCAGATCATGTCTCTGACCAACCTCAAAATCGTTTACATCATGAGCAGGAGTTATCTTCAGAGCCCCGGTTCCGAATTCAATATCTACATAATCGTCAGCTACTACAGGAATGAGTTTATTAAGAAAAGGAAGGTTAACTTTCTTACCAATATAGCTTTTATATCTTTTGTCATTAGGATTTACTGCAACAGCAGTATCACCGAACAAAGTTTCAGGCCTTGTGGTAGCTATTGTGATAAACTCATCCGAATTTTCTAAATAATATTTTATAAAATAAAGCTTATCAGTTCTTTCTTCATGAAAAATTTCATCATCACTCACAGCAGTTTGTGAAACCGGATCCCAATTGACTATCCTGTTGCCGCGGTATATTAGTCCTTTCTTGTAGAGATCAACAAATACTTTTCTTACATTCAATGAAAGTCCTTCGTCCAATGTAAATCTTTCCTTAGACCAGTCAACCGAGGCGCCAAGTTTTCTGATCTGGTTCAATATCGTACCGCCGTTCTTTTCCTTCCATTGCCAGACAAGCTCATTAAATTTGTCACGGCCAAGATCATATTTCGTTTTACCTTCCTTTGCCAGTTCCTTTTCAACCATTATCTGTGTAGCAATGCCAGCATGATCCATTCCCGGCACCCAGCATACTTCAAAACCTTCCATCCTTTTTCTTCTGCAGTAAATATCCGGGATGGTTATATCCAGCATATGCCCGAAATGCAAGCTCCCTGTGACATTTGGAGGCGGGATGACAACTGAATACTTTGGTTTTTCAGTATTGGGATGTGATTCATAAAGCTTGTTGTCTTCCCAATACTTCTGCCACTTCAGTTCCGATGTATGATAATCAAAATTTTTTGGAAACTCTTTCATAAATTAAACCAGTTCACTTTCTTTGTTTAAATTCTTTTGTAATATCTCGCTTGCAAGATCAAGGTAAGCGATCGCTCCCTCTGAATTTATTTTATACAAACACAGCGGCTTTCCGTAAAATGTAGATTCATTCAGAAGACTTGTGTTTGGTATGACCGTATTCAATAAGTATTTACTGTATTTTATCTTCAGCTCTCTCTCGGAAATTTTTGTAACTTTTGAATCCTTTTCATACATTGTTAAAATTATTCCTTCAATGCTAAGGCTGGGATTGGCGATCTCTTTTATCCATGAAAAATAATTGAATAGCCTGTCAACCGCTTCAAGAGAAAAGTGTCCCGACTTGATCGGTATCAATATTGAATCACTTGCAACAAGCGCGTTCGTCGAAATTCCTTTCAGCACCGGAGGGCAATCCATTATAATATAATCATAATGATTCTCAACTTCCTTTAAAGCGTTCTTTAATATCAGCCTGTTCTCGGAATACTTGATAAATTTATCATGCATGTTGATCGAGTAAACATTTGACGGAACAAAATCCAGGTACTCGAGATCTGTCCTGTGAATTGCAGACTTCAGCGAATGTGTAAAGGCGAATATTTCCGCGAGACTCGCTTTGATCTTGTCAGGCGTAAATCCCAGCGCGATCGCCGAACCGCCGAATGGGTCAACATCTATCAGCAAAGTTTTTTTCTCAGCTACTGCAAGTGATGCGGCAAGATTGACAGCCGTCGTTGTCTTTCCGACCCCTCCTTTTGGTATGCATACTGAAATTATCCTGCTCAATGTTAATATGATCTATAGTTTTGAAAAATATATCTGCTTGTTATTGATGACTCCGAAAGGTTTGCACTGAAGCTCAAACCCATCAAACGGAGTGTTACTGCATCTAGATCTGAACTTATTTTTATCGACTGTCCATTTTGCATTAGTGTCAAGTATTGTTAGATTCGCTTTCTCCCCTTCTCTGATTTTTACTTCATCAAGCCCGAGTATGCGTCTTGGATTGAGTGACATTTTCTCTATCATTTTCTCAAATGAAATTATTTCCTTCTTAACAAGATAAGTGTAAGCAAGCCCAACCGCGGTTTCAAGTCCTACTATCCCCAAAGGCGCGTCATAAAATCCCTGGCTCTTTTCATATTCAGTATGCGGCGCGTGATCGGTACATATTACATCAATCGTATCATCACTCAGTCCCCGTAATATTTCCTCAACATCCTCTTTCGTTCTTAAAGGAGGATTCATCTTCGCGTTTGTATTGTATCCGATGCATGCTTTATCAGTCAGTATGAAATGATGAGGGCAAACTTCCCCCGTTACATTTATATTTTCTTCCTTCGCGTTCCTGAGAAGCTCAACACTCTTACCGCACGATATATGCTGTATGTGATATCTTGAATTCTTAACGAACTCTGTAAGAAGTATATCTCTCGCAATGACAGATGTTTCACTAACAGAAGGAATACCTCTTACTCCCATCAGAGTTGAAATGTATCCTTCATTCATCGAACCCTTATTTGAAAGCTTCATGTCTTCACAATGCTGTATCACAACCGAATTGATCTGCGATGTATATTCAAGAACTCTTCTCATCACTTCCGGATTTGAAACCGGGCTTCCGTCATCAGTAAAAGCAACAGCCCCGGCTTTAGCAAGTGAAAGTATCGGAGAGAGCTGCTCCCCTTCCCTCTTCATAGTCGCGCATGCCGCGATATCAATATCTGTCAAAAGATCCTTAGCTTTGTTCAGCAAACTTCTCACTATCAATGGTGAATCGATCGGCGGACTTGTATTCGGCATGCAAAGAACCCCGGTAAAACCTCCGTTGGAAGCTGCATCCGAACCGCTGATCAGGTCTTCTTTATGCGTTTGTCCGGGGTCACGAAAATGCACATGCATGTCATACAGCCCCGGCACGCATGTTTTCTTTTTTAAATTAACTTCTTTAACTTTTTTGTTAATGCTTCCCGCCTTACCGATCTTTTTAATTACTCCTTTCAAAATAAGTATATCGGCAATTTCATTAATGTTATCGCCCGGAGAAATTATATGTATGTTACGGAGAAGTATATCCAATTTAATTATTTTGCTTTGTCATTCATTAATTTTAGAACCGCGCATTTAATGGCGACTCCATTAGTTACCTGTTCAAATATAAGCGAGTTTTCGGAAACAGAATTTTCATAATCGATCTCGGTATTAATATTCATCGGTCCGGGGTGGAGTATCTTTATACCCGGATTCGATTTTATTTTATCGCGAGTGATCCCGTAATGTTTGTTGAATTCCTGTACCGAAGGCAGCAGACTTCCCGCGTCACGTTCGAACTGTACCCTGAGAATATTTATCACATCATTTTTCCTGATGGCTTCTTCGATATCTGTATAAACGTTAACTCCGAGACCTTCAATTGAATCGGGAATAAAAGACAGAGGACCGCAAACCGATACATTCGCGCCTAATGTCTTCAATCCGAAAATGTTTGAAAGAGCAACACGGCTGTGAGATATATTACCTACAATGCAGACGTTAAGGCCCCCGATCTTTCCGAATGCTTCCTTTAATGTATAAATATCAAGCAGACCCTGTGTAGGATGTTCATTCGTTCCGTCACCGCCATTAATGATCCTGGCGCTTGTGAACTTTGTCAGCAATTCAGGAATGCCCGGAACAGAATGCCTCACAACAATGTAATCAAACTTCATCGCTTCGATATTCTTAGTGGTATCAAGAAGACTTTCACCTTTGCTCAGAGAAGATCCTGCATTAGTAAAATTAACCGCGCTCATTCCGAGTTTCTTTTCTACAAGTTCAAAAGATGTTCTCGTCCTTGTCGAATCTTCAAAGAACAGATTTACAACAGACCTGCCATCAAGTATCTTTTCTAAAGGCAGTTTCTTAATTATACTTTTTTTAAAGATCTTCGCTTCTCTGAATATTTCTTCAAAGTCATTCTTTGAAAGATACTTTAAGCCAAGTAAATGTTCAGGAAATGAATTCACAATATTTTACTTTGTACAATTTTACTTTCTATTACACAATCGGAATTATATACTAAAACTTATATTTTAATTCGGCAAACAAATTCAAAAAAAATCAGTGAGCATCTGTTCTCATCAGCGTTATCCGCTCGCCTCGCTTTGCTACGGCGAAGCGGGCGTGCAATCAAAACACGCTAAGTACATCATGGTTTACATTCCGATAAGGAAATTCCATAATATATAATCAAGTATAAGTATCGAAGCCGCCGCGATAACAAACGCTTTAATAGTTGATAAACCAACTCCCTCCGCACCACCGCTTGTTTG
>JBDTLQ010000157.1:0-7343 GCA_039934715.1 Ignavibacteria bacterium
ACCTATTATACTTCTGCAAATACCATCCTCCTGGGAATTTTATTATTGACCGGACAAGCAACGCACTTAAAGATTCTTATGACAAGCAGTCCGATTCAAGAATTAAAAGAGAAATACTTAAAGCATTAGGAAATTCAGACAGAGGAGAAGATGCGGATTTTATAAAAGTAAAAATTCAATCCGAGAAAAATGATTATATTGTAGCGGAAGGCATAACAGCGCTGGGAAAAAGTTTGCGGAAAGATCAAATTTACGAAGTTGTATTTCCATTTGCATTCCGGACAGCTCACAGGAATGTCGTTCAGAATGCGGTAATAAACGCATTGGATAACGCGGACAACGAAACCGGAGATCAAAGGATCAAAAAATATCTTTTAGATATCGCTTTTGGAACTGATGTTGATGGATGGCTTCGTTTAAATGCACTCAACGCCTTGAGGACTTACGCGAAAGACGAAGATGTAAAAGCGCTTGCAAAGAAGTACGCTGATTATAATTTTATATTTGTAAAAAGGGCGATGATAAATCTCCTTGCAAGCTCAGAGGATAAATCACTGATACAATTTTTCAAAGAAATGAATGAAAAGACGACCGATGAAGAGTTTAGTAAATTTTTATTAGCAGCAATAAAAAAATTAGAAAGTTTCTAGAAAATGAAAAAAGTAATTGTATATATAGTATTCATAAATTTATTGCTGGCTTCTTCCTGTACCAAGGTAAAGGAAGAGAAAGAGAATGTGACGGCAAAAACAGAATCAAAGCAAAAGGAGAATCTGAATTCCGCGGGTGTAAAAGAAAACGGGCATGAATTTTCGGTTGAATATTTTAAACCAAGAAAAATTTACCGGATAGAAAAGGTGGATCTGAATAAGGATGGCAATAAGGAAATAATAGTTCTCAGTGCCGCGAAGGATACCTCTGAAAAATATAATGATTATTATAACTTTGATCTGCTGGAGGTCTTCGCGCTGGATCCTGAAAAGAAATCCTATGTAAAGATATTATCAGATACTGTTGATTATTCACAGGATTATGAATTTGCAGATCTTGCCAACGACTCTACAAAGCAGATAATAGTGAAGACCAATTCGGGGGGAAATGATAAGACTATGTCGGAAGGAATGTTTGTATATGGTATGACACCGGATAATAAAGTTCAGCTTTTAAAATACTTCGATACGGGTTCACCTGAATTACTGGATATTAAAAATAACGGATCAAAGGAAATTCTTGTCTCGGACCTGTTTTACGGAGTGATGCCTCAGAACAGCGCGATAAATTTTGTAAAAGACATATACACGTTTGAAAATAATATTCTTGTTGAAAAGAATTCCGATTACGGTGAATACTATGACAACAAGATTAAAGATCTTCTCGAAAAGTATTACGCTCTGAAGAGAAAAGTGGAGATGGGAATGCAGCCTATTGATCTTTCATACCCGTTGTACCGGGAAGCAGCTGAAGTGATCGTAAATTATTATGCTAAAGGGGATTTAAAAGGTTTGAAAAAATTCTGGGATGAGGAAAAGGAATCTCTTAAAAAGAATATTCCTGCTGATGAATTTCAGGATCTGACAAATTTCGTTTTGAAAGCATTACCATCGGCGAAGAATGCATGAAGCAGCTGATGTTTCAATTGTCATTGTAACATGGAACAGTGAAGATGAAATAGGAGAGTGTATCGGATCTGTGATCGAAAATACTTCCGGCATCAGTTATGAAATAATAGTAGTTGATAATAATTCTTCCGATAAGACCACTGAGATAGTAAAAAGTTTTGATGCAAAAATTCCGGGAAAGCTCAGGATCATAAGTAACAGCGGTAACACCGGATTTACAAAGGGATGCAATACCGGGATCACGGCTTCAGCAGGAAAAAATATTCTGCTGCTTAATCCGGATACAAAAATTTCCGGCAACGCGCTGAAGGTCCTGATTGATAAGATCGGTTTAGATGAAAAGGCCGGAGCTATTGCGCCTCAGCTTTTAAATAAGGATGGAAGCATTCAGAGTTCTTGCAGAACTTTCCCGACATACTTTGACATGTTTTGCGAACTGAGTTTGCTTTCAGCTGTATTTCCTAAAAGCAAAGTTTTCAGCAAATGGAAAATGAATTACTTTGATCATGACAGGGAAGAGATTGTCGATCAGCCAATGGCAGCAGCGTTATTAGTGAGGAAAAATTTGATGACAGATGTAAATAATTTTGATGAAAGATACAGCATGTTCTTTAATGACGTTGATCTTTGCAAAAAAATTTACGGAAAAGGATATGATATATTGTTTTATCCGATGGCAAAGATATTTCATTCCAAGGGTGTAAGCATTTATAAGGACAGAGCAAGAATGATAAATATCTGGAACAATGATTGTCTTAGCTATTTCAAAAAATATAACTACAATTTGTTTTTATACAGCTGGCTTTCAGTGAGCCTAAAACTTTCCGGTTATTTCAGAATATTTTTATATAAATTAAAAAATGAAGGTAGCAGTCGCCCAGTTAACATGTGTAATTGGAGATCTTGAAAAAAACATTAAACATCATCTTGAGTTTTGCGATGACGCGATAAAGAACAAAGCTGACATGATCGTCTTTCCGGAATTGTCTCTCACAGGATATTCAATTAAGGATCTTAACTATGTCATATCTCTTAACCTGAAAGAGACAAAAGCTCTTGACGAGATTAAGGCGAAAAGCAAAAAGATCTCTATTGTATGCGGGCTTGCTGAGGAGGATGAAAGTTTCGCGATATATAACGCCGGGATATTTATTTCAGGAGGTGAGATACAGTTCAGTCACAGAAAAGTATATCCTCCTACATATGGTTTGTTTGAAGAGTTCAGATACTTTTCCAGAGGAAATGAATGTAAAGCGCATGATACGAAATTCGGAAGGATAGGACTGCTTGTATGTGAAGATATGTGGCACCTTTCTTTGCCTTATACGGTTACAATGGACGGTGCTCAGATAATAGTGGGTATTGCGGCTTCACCTACACGTCTTGCTGTAAATTATGAGAAGTTCAAAAATTACGAGATCAATTCCGAACAGCACAGATCATTTGCAAGGATACTGTCGAGCTACTTTATTTTTTCAAACAGAGTGGGATTTGAGGACGGGATAAATTTCTGGGGCGGAAGCGAAGTAATAGACCCGTTCGGTAATGTGATCGCTTCAGCAAAGTTATTTGATGAAGACATAATTTATGCGGATGTAAATCTTGAAGAAGTGAGAAGGGCCAGGCATCAGGCAAGACATTTTCTTGATGAAGATCTTGATCTGACGATCAGGAATTTGCAAAAGATACAGAAGTGACGTCTTCCACGAATTAACACGAATTTGTTCGAAACTTTTCAATTTTTGATTGAACGCGGATGACACGGAATAAAACTGATTTACACTGATTACTTTTACATTTTCAAGTACCTCTCAAAACATAAAATTATATCTTAAAAAGTAAGAGTTAATTTATTTTAAAAAGAAAAGGGCATATTTTAAAAAAAATATATAAGATCAGTGATAATCAGTAAAATCTGTGTTATCCGCGTTCCATCCTTTGTTGTGTATTTAGAACATGTTTTCAGAACTGAATAAGCTCATTTAAATAAATCAATTAATTAAGTATTTTTGTACAATACAAAAGCAGCAATCTGAATTAATATGGCAGAGACTTTAACAGACAGAGAGAAAGAAATTTTGAAGTACGTCGTGGAGAATTTTATTAAAAGCGCTTCACCTGTCGGATCTAGAAGCATTTCAAAACAGAGTGATCTGAATTTGTCATCGGCTACAATAAGAAATGTGATGAGTGATCTTGAGGAAAGAGATCTTCTCAACACCCCTCATACTTCAGCAGGCAGGATCCCGACCGATAAGGGATACAGGTATTATGTTGACATTTTGATGGAAATGGAAAATCTGAATACAAAAGAAGAGAACAAGCTTAAAAATCTTTTTGATGAAAGGAATCTCAGCATACTTGAAACCCGTGATCTTTATATTGAAACTTCAAGGATCCTTGGCAAGATTACAAATCTTCTTTCAGTTGTTACACAGCCAATGATCTCCGGCGGTGTGTTTGATAAGCTTGAGCTTGTCAGCGTCGCATCGAATAAGATAATGGTTGTATTGAATATTAAGGCGGGTATCATAAAGACCGTCATGATGGAAATAGATACCGAGATCTCGAAATATAAACTGGAGAATCTTTCTTTGTTTCTGAATGAACGGCTTTACGGTCTGACATTAAGTCAGATACGGGAAAGTCTTGTCGAGAGAGTGAGTGATTACAAGCTACAGGAGCCTGAGCTTATACAGCTATTTATAAATTCTATGGATAAGCTTTACACGGATGAAGAAAAGGGAAATAAGATCTATATAGGAGGCACAGGTGATCTGATAATTCAGCCTGAATTCGGAAACCCAAAGAATTTCAAAGACATTATAAATCTTGCGGAAGATAAAAATCTCGTCATTCACATATTTCAAAACACTGTGCACAATGATAATGAGGTAATGATCTCGATCGGAAAAGAAAATTCGGAACAAAAACTGAAGAATTACAGTGTCGTTACTACCTCTTACAAAGTTGGGGATGTTAAAGGAAATATAGGTGTCATCGGTCCTAAGAGGATGAACTATGCGAGAATGATCTCACTCCTGCAGTATACTTCCAAACTGATAAATGAAATTTCAAATTAATTGGAAAAAGTATTTTTGAATTTTAAATAAATAAATATGAATAATAAACAAAAACATACTATCAATATAAAAGACGGAAAAGGAAAAAACACAGGGAAGACTGATGATAATAACGAGTCCGAAGAAAAAATTATTGCCGAAGATCCCGATAAAAACGATCAGCCGGAAGAGATAGCAAAGCTGAAGGATCTGTTGTTAAGAAAAGCAGCGGAGTTTGAAAATTACAAAAGAAGAACCGACGGCGAGATATCAAATTACATAAAGTATGCGTCTGAAAATATCATTAAGGATCTTATTCCGGTATATGATGATCTCGGAAGGTCAATTGATTCGATCAACAAAGGTGAAACAAAAGATTTTGAGACATTAAAAAAAGGAGTGAACCTTATCTATGATAAGTTCAGGAATGTAATGGAGAAAGAAGGATTGTCGGAAATAAACTCACATGGAAAAGAGTTTGATGTGGATGTAAATTCAGCGTTGATGCAGGTTCCCAGGGATGATGTAAAGCCCAATACTGTACTTGATGTGATAGAAAAAGGATATAAGCTGAAGGATAAAGTTGTAAAGCACGAGAAAGTATTAGTTTCAACAGAACCAAATAAAAATTAAGAAAGGAAAAAGTAATTATAATGACAAAAAGAGATTATTATGAAATATTATCAGTAAACAAAACGGCGACGGCTGATGAAATAAAAACTTCATACAGAAAGCTTGCGATGAAGCACCACCCCGATAAAAATCCAGGGGATCTTACATCGGAAGAAAAATTTAAAGAACTGGCTGAAGCGTACGAAGTTTTATCAGATCCCAACAAGAGGTCAAGGTACGATCAGTTCGGACATCAGGGAGTCAACGGTGCGGGCTCGCAGGGCTTTGATAATATCAATGACATATTTTCACATTTCGGAGATATATTCGGAAATTTTGGTGGACGCGGCGGAAGTATATTCGATGATTTTTTCGGAGGCGGATCTCGCGGTTCTGCAAGTCAGCAGAATAATCAGGGAAGCGACATGAAGATCTCCATCAGACTTACGCTCGAAGAGATCGCGGAAGGTGTTGAGAAAACCATTAAAGTTAAAAGTTATAAGACCTGTACAAAATGTGAAGGCAGCGGCGCGAAATCCGGAAGCGGTCATGTTAAATGTTCAAACTGTAACGGAAGCGGCGAGATAAGGCAGGTGTCTCGATCCATGTTCGGACAATTTGTTAATGTCACAATGTGTAACGCATGTCATGGAGAAGGAAGGATCATTAAGGAAAAGTGTGATGAATGTCACGGAGAGGGAAGGATAAAATCCGATTCAACAATTAAAGTCACCATCCCGGCAGGAGTTCAGGAAGGTAATTACATTCCATTGAGAGGACAGGGTAATAAAGGAATAAGAGGCGGTACTCCCGGAGATCTGTTTGTATTTATTGAAGAAGAAAAACATAAAGATTTTACCAGAGAAGGCGATGATATATTTCATGATCTTGAAGTAAGCATTTCAGACGCGACACTTGGCGCGGATATAATTGTTCCGACACTTAACGGTAAAGCCAAGCTGACCATTGAGCCGGGTACTCAGCCCGCAAGCTTTCTCCGCATGAAAAATAAAGGTATAAAAAATCTGAACGGATACGGCAGAGGCGATCAGATCGTGAAGATCAATGTTAAGATCCCGACAAAAACAAATACGAAGGAGAAAGAGCTTCTGAGAGAACTTGGCAGATCTGAAAACTTTAAAGCTAAACATGCTCCCTCTCCCAGGGAAAAAAAGTCTGAGAAGAATTTTTTCAAAACTGTCTTTAGTTAAATTAATAACAGGTCTAAAAAAGTAATATAAAAGGAAGGCGGGGTTATCTTCGCCTTTCTTATTCGTAATTTGAAATTTGCAATTTAAAATTTGATAAAAAAATGTCATTAAAGATATTAGGTACCGGCTTGGGCCGGACAGGTACACATTCTCTCAAGCTTGCACTTGAACAGCTTGGATTCGGTAAATGCTATCACATGGTTGAATTGTTTCAGCATCCTGAGGGTCTTCAATTTTTTCAGCAGGCTGAAAGAGGAGAGAGGGTTAACTGGGATGGGCTGTTCGAAGGTTATAATTCAGCTGTTGATTATCCGGTTGCAAGATACTACAAACAGATCATGACTTTTTATCCGGGCATAAAAGTAATTCAAACCATAAGAGATCCGGAATCCTGGTTTAAAAGCGCAAGTGATACAATTTTCTGGGCGAGCAAGCCGACGTCGTGGAAAATATTTAAGATGATAATCAACCTTCCGTTCTCACCTGAAGCAAGACGCCGGCTTCCCATTCTTAAAAATAACGGAAAGCTTCTCTATAACGAATTCGGAAAGGATCTGAAGAACAAAGAAGCGGTCATCAAAAGATTCAATGATCATAATGAAGAAGTTCTCAAAACCGTACCCAAAGAACAGCTGCTGGTATTCGATCCGAAAAGCGGGTGGGACCCGTTATGTAAATTTCTCAATGTTCCTGTGCCGGAAACTCCGTTTCCCAGATCAAACACGACCGAAGATTTTAAAAGGCATGTTGAGACAATAGGTAAAGGTAAATTTATTGATGAATAATTCTTGAAATATATTTATCTCCTATGCCAGGGGATAAATTCATTTCAAAAGTAT
>JBDTLQ010000158.1:0-7318 GCA_039934715.1 Ignavibacteria bacterium
TATCCAAACCCTTTCAATCCGAAAACTATCATCAATTACGAATTGCCGTCAAACGTGAACGGTCAAAGGGCAGACGTTAAGTTAATAGTTTATGATCTGTTGGGAAAAGAAATTGTAACGTTGGTAGATGCAAAACAAAACCCGGGAAGTTATTCTATAGATTTTGACGGGAGTAATCTGCCGAGCGGGATATATTTGTATAAGCTGACTACAGGAGAATACATTGAAGTGAGAAAAATGACTTTATTGAAGTAGGTCTTTTGAGGTATTTTTTAGTTGTCGTTATATTAGTGATCGTAACTTCCAATTTAAATTGAAGGAATTAAATTATGAAGAACCTGATAATTCTGATCTCAGTATTACTACTCTTTATTAGTCAATCCCTATATTCACAAAGCGGCTGGATTCAGCAGTCCGGGGGTATTAGTGTTACTTTGAATTCGACATACTTTATTAATCCTTATACAGGATGGATCTGCGGAGACAGCGGAAAGATCATCAAGACAACAAACGCCGGATCTAACTGGATACCCGAGATCAGCAATACTATCTATCCACTGATATCAGTTTTTTTTATCAATGAAAATACCGGATGGTGTGCCGGAGGTACAGCTGATTTTAATATGTTTGTAAACCGTATGTTCGTATTGAAGACAACTAATTCAGGACTTACATGGACAACTGCTTTTTATTCCAATAGCTCGTATTCACGTTTCGGTCCGATCTTTTTTACAGATGATATGCACGGATATGTCGTTGAGCAGGGAGGAACAGGCTCGGGGACAGTAGGGGGATTATGGAAATCTTCCAACGGAGGTTTTGACTGGATGCCCGTTCAGGGAGTATCTGCAACACAAGATCTGCAATTTACTGATCTGAATACCGGATGGACAATAGGTTCGTATTTCGATGATACAGGTCATGATACATCTTACATATTCAGAACTATTGATGGCGGAGCTGCATGGGACAAAATATTTCAGAAGTCAAAGACAGTTCTTCTTTCATCTTCCTTTTTGAATAATAGTACAGGATGGATCTCCGGAGTTGATAACGAAAATTTTCTAAATGCTAATTTACTGTTAAAAACTACAAATGGCGGGATGAACTTCACCAGACATGATCTTGAAATAGGAATGTATTTCAGGTCAATTACCTTCAAAAATAATATGCAAGGCTGGGCATGCGGAAATAATGTATACCGTACAACCGACGGCGGAAATAACTGGGTAATGCAGCTTAGTAATTCCGGAAGTTTTTACAATTCAATCTTTTTTGTTGATTCATTGAATGGCTGGGTTGTCGGATATGATGGAGTTATTTTTTCTACACGCACCGGAGGTATAACTGCAGTGAATAATTATTCCGTCAATTCACCAACTGATTTTATTCTTGATCAAAACTATCCAAACCCTTTCAATCCGAAAACTATCATCAATTACGAATTGCCGTCAAACGTGAACGGTCAAAGGGCAGACGTTAAGTTAATAGTTTATGATCTGTTGGGAAAAGAAATTGTAACGTTGGTAGATGCAAAACAAAACCCGGGAAGTTATTCTATAGATTTTGACGGGAGTAATCTGCCGAGCGGGATATATTTGTATAAGCTGACTACAGGAGAATACATTGAAGTGAGAAAAATGACTTTATTGAAGTAGGTCTTTTGAGGTATTTTTTAGTTGTCGTTATATTAGTGATCGTAACTTCCAATTTAAATTGAAGGAATTAAATTATGAAGAACCTGATAATTCTGATCTCAGTATTACTACTCTTTATTAGTCAATCCCTATATTCACAAAGCGGCTGGATTCAGCAGTCCGGGGGTACAGCTGTAACATTGAACAAAATCTTTTTCATAGACTCACAATCAGGATGGATAGTGGGCGACTCAGGCATAATTTTGAAAACAACAAATAGCGGAAATAACTGGATACTCCAGAACAGTAATACCAATCACACATTGAGATCAGTTTATTTCCTAAATGAATCAACAGGCTATGTAGTTGGAGGAAATTTTTTCCCACTAACTTTCAGCTTTGAAAAAATATTGAAAACAACCAACGGGGGAGTAACATGGTATTATGTTTTTGATACCCCGAATTTTTATGGTACAATTTCTGATGTCTACTTTATAAATACAAATACGGGATATGTAACAGGCTTTGGCGGTAATGAATCGAAATCTTTAGGACAAATTTTGAAAACGACTGATGCAGGAAACAACTGGTTAAGTTCAGGATGGGAAGCATCGGTTGTTTCTATCAAATTTTCAGACCCGGGTACCGGATACATTACAGCAAATTATTATATCGATGTAGGCGGTGATTCTTTATTTATTTTTAAAACAAATGATTCCGGTATCAGCTGGAATAAAGTATTGAGCGAACCGAAGGGACGTCTAAGCTCTTCTTCTTTTTTAAATCAAAACACAGGTTGGGTAGCAGGAACTACATATGTCAGCGGACTTATTGAAGATCTGATTTTAAAAACTTCTAATGGCGGTATGAACTGGCAGGATCTGAAACTTACTTCGAGAACATTTATAAACTCTATTTTTTTTGTAAGCAATGATACGGGCTGGTATTGCGGCTCAGGGGTTTTCAAAACTTCGAACAGCGGGGTGAACTGGGTTAATCAAATTCCTCCGGTCGGTGTCGATTATTTCAGACATATCTTTTTTAAAAACAACAAAACCGGCTGGGTTGTCGGAGATGACGGAGTTATTTTTTCTACACACACGGGAGGAATAACTACAGTGAATAATTCTGCTGTCAATTCACCATTGGATTTTATACTTAATCAGAATTATCCAAACCCTTTCAATCCGAAAACTATCATCAATTACGAATTGCCGTCAAACGTGAACGGTCAAAGGGCAGACGTTAAGTTAATAGTTTATGATCTGTTGGGAAAAGAAATTGTAACGTTGGTAGATGCAAAACAAAACCCGGGAAGTTATTCTATAGATTTTGACGGGAGTAATCTGCCGAGCGGAATATATTTTTATAAATTGTCTGCAGGTGGAAATATTGTTGATTCAAAACGTATGGTATTATTAAAATGAAGTCAAACGTTAATTGTCAGAGGAAAAGGTTCAAGTGCCAGAGATCAAAGGTCAAATGTCAGACGAGAATTTTCAATTCCCTTTTTGAATTGACCTCCAAGACTCAAAGGCTCCAAGTATTTGCTGCTTACAACCTTTAAGTCTTATTAAAAAAAGTTTATACTAAATTTAATTAATAGGACCCCACTCCTACTTTAAAAAAGCTAAATAAAAATTTTTATGAAAAAACTTTACACTCTTATTTCGGTTCTATTATTTTCAATGATTGCTTTCAGTAATTCATCTGCACAGCAGCAGGCGTATGTTCTCGGTGTAAGGAACTTTCAATACGGTGATACTCTTGGTGGGACACATAATATGCTGTTCTTCGAGATTTATATGTATCATTCAAATCCCGCGGTATCAGGTCCTTTTTATTATGGAAGCGGGCAGTATGGATTTACATTTAATCCCGCGATCGCAAACGGAGGAACATTGTCTTATAGAATCATTAACAGTGATCTACCGCTTGAAAACAGACCTCCCACTTCGCAGGTGCTGGGGGACCAGTTGAAACTTTCAGGTCCGCCCCCTTGGCCTCCGGGTTTTCTCATGGACACGGTTTTTCCCGGGATCAAAATTGTTAGAGTAAGACTTAGAACAACAGCATTAACTTTTGCGAATGTTCCTTTAAATTTAACGTGGAATGGAAGAGAGGCTGCAGAACCGGCATATGCAACTATTGTTGCCGCAATTAACGGCATATTTGCTGTTGACATTTCAGCTAACGGTGTATCCTATATTGACAGTACGAACGATCAACACTATCTGCCGCTGATTAGTCCTCAACCTTTTTCCGTCAATAATTTTTCGAAGATCAAATTCATATGGAATAAATCCAATTTTGCGGTGAACTACAGTCTGCAGGTATGGGATGATTCTACACTGAATCATTTACTGGTAAATGATTCCCTTATTACCGATACATTCAAAACAGTAAGCGGTTTTACATTAGCTTCGAAGTATTACTGGAGGGTAAAAGCGCGCGATTCTCTGAACAATTTTGCTTCATCTTTATTCTGGATGTTTGAAACATCTCCCTTCCTGATCTCTCCGAAAAATGATTCCGATAATACTCCGGCAACTCTGGATTTTAAATGGCATAGACTGCCCGGGGATTTTCATCGTTATGCTCTGAAAATATCATATGATTCGGCTCAGAACAGTGTGGCATTCCTTGACTCTTCAATTACAGATACTTTCAAAACTGTAAGCGGGCTGCTTAAAAATAAAAAACATTACTGGTCGCTAAGCGGTGTGGATTCTCTCGGCAATACTGAAACTTCACCTGTATGGAGTTTTAAGACGCTGCTTCCGGAAATTTCTCAGATCAGTCCTCCGAACAACTCTCAAAATCTGAAACCGGATATAAAATTTTCATGGAACAAAGTTTTTGATTATACTTCCTATTATACATTAAAAATATCGACTGATTCTCTGCAAAATAATATTGTGCTGGTTGATTCATCTATTACAGACACATTTAAAACTTACAGGGATTTGGACTTTGATAAAAAATATTACTGGTCAGTAACAGCTAAGGATTCATTTGATGTTTATTATAAGTCTTCAGTGTGGAATTTCAGATTGATGCCATTGCTGGTTAGCCCATCAAACAATTCAACCGACTTACCTTTATCTTTGTATATGACATGGCGAAAAGTTTTTAATTCAGAACAGTACACATTGAAAGTTGCAAAAGATTCTCTGCTGACTGATATTTTATTTACCGACTCAACTCTAAGTGATACTTCAAAGCTGATAAGCGGTCTGGCTTTTTCAAAAAGGTATTACTGGAAAGTATCCTTAAGAGATTCAATGAATAATCTCTATAGTTCTGCAGTATGGAATTTTCAAACGATGCCTCCGCAAATTTCTCAGATCAGTCCTCCGAACAACTCTCAAAATCTGAAACCGGACATAAAATTTTCATGGAACAAAGTTTTTGATTACAATTCCAAATACATATTAAAAATAACAAGTGATTCTCTTCAAAATAATATTGCGCTGGTTGATTCATCTATTACAGACACATTTAAAACTTACAGGGATTTGGACTTTGATAAAAAATATTACTGGTCAGTAACAGCTAAGGATTCATTTGATGTTTATTATAAGTCTTCAGTGTGGAATTTCAGATTGATGCCATTGCTGGTTAGCCCATCAAACAATTCAACCGACTTACCTTTATCTTTGTATATGACATGGCGAAAAGTTTTTAATTCAGAACAGTACACATTGAAAGTTGCAAAAGATTCTCTGCTGACTGATATTTTATTTACCGACTCAACTCTAAGTGATACTTCAAAGCTGATAAGCGGTCTGGCTTTTTCAAAAAGATATTACTGGAAAGTATCCTTAAGAGATTCAATGAATAATCTCTATAGTTCAGCAGTATGGAATTTTCAAACGATGCCTCCGCTGATAAGTCCGGCAAATAATTCTTCAGATATATATATATCGACAAAATTTGTATGGCATAAATTCATCAGTACCGGTACGCCATATACACTAAAGATCTCAACTGATCCTGCACAAAGCTCCGTCGTATTTCTTGATTCAGCTATAACTGACACTTCAAAAGCCGTTACAGGATTGAACTTTGACACACATTACTACTGGTCTGTTTCAGCTAAGGACTCAATTAATAATCTGAGAATATCTGGGATCTGGAATTTCAATTCAGCTACATACCTAATATCACCGGCCAATGGTGACAATGTGACAGAAAATATTAATTTTAAATGGCATAAGTTAAGTAATGCTGCCGGTTATCGGATCGAACTTTCCACTAATCCGGGTTTTACAACTATATATTACAGCAACCCGGCTTTGACTGATACAGTATTAACACTTCCAAGTTCTGAATTTCTTACTTTCTGGAGAATTTCTGCGCGCAATGCTTCGGGATATTTTTTCACATCTCCTGTATGGATTTTTACCTGGGAAATGCCTTTGCCTGTTGAGCTTACCGGGTTTATTTATTCAGTTAACATGAATAATGCAAAATTAAGCTGGACGACTTCAACTGAATTGAATAATTCAGGATTTGATCTGGAACGGCAATACTTAAGCGGCTCGGTCTCTGAAGAATGGAACAAAATCGGATTTATTACCGGCCATGGCAATTCTAGTTCACAGCAAAATTATTCTTACGAAGACAAGAATTTGTCATCAGGGAAATATAAGTACAGGTTGAAACAAATGAATTTCAACGGAAGCTTCAAGTATTATGATCTGACAGACGAGGTAATGATTGGAATTCCTGAAAAGTCCGGGCTTTCACAAAATTATCCTAACCCGTTCAATCCGAACACTGTCATCAGTTTCAATTTAGCAACTAACAGTTTCGTTTCACTTAAAGTTTTTGATAATGCCGGACGGGAAGTTAAATCTTTGGTAAATGAATTTAAGGAAGCCGGATATTACAGCTTAAATTTTAATGGAAGTGATCTCTCGAGCGGAATCTATTTCTACAGTATAGAGGCAGAAAATTTTAAACAAGTAAAGAAGATGGTTCTTGTAAAATAATTTAAGATCATTCTATTTTATTCACAACCAGCTCTTGCCCTTCCTTAAAATAATGAGGGGCTTGGTTGAGATAGGAGTACACCTCAACTCAATTCTCTTCACTTTTATTCATTTCATTTATACATCAATATCCTTATTTTTGAACATGCTAAAGAAAACATTAGTCTTCATAGGAATTCTTCTGTGCTTATTTTTTCTGGTAAATAATGTATTGATGCCGTGGTATGTAAAGCATTCAGATACAGTGAAAGTGCCGAGAATAACAGGAATGAATTATATTGAAGCAAAAAAAATAATTGAAGAAGGCGGACTCGAGATCAAGCAGGGCGAGGTGAAGTATGACGAAAATATTCCCATCGGTCAGATCCTTGATCAGAATCCTCCTGCTGATGAAATGGTAAAGTACGGCAGAAGGATCTACGTTACAATTTGCGGAGGTGAACAGCTTTCCGAAGTGCCGAATCTTCGCGGTAAATCTTTAAGGGATGCAAAGTTCACACTCGAACAGAGAGGACTTAAACTTGGTGAAACAGTAAGAAAAAATACAAACGAATTTCCTGAAGATTTTGTCATCTCACAGATCATTCAGCCAGGCAGCAAGGTCAAAAGAAATTCAACTCTTGATCTGATACTGAGTGACGGTCCCGTAGTAGGAGACCTTAAGGTGCCGAATCTTACAGGAAA
>JBDTLQ010000159.1:0-7315 GCA_039934715.1 Ignavibacteria bacterium
GGCATATAAATACAAACCCGATCACCTTTTACAACACCAAAACTTTTTAAAGTGTTGGCGAGTTTGCAAACTTCTTCATTTAATTGCTGATAGGTAATTGTTCTGTTTGGTTTGTCTTCAAAATTTGATTCCCAGATAAAAGTTTTATTACCGTCGCCTTCGTCTTTAGATTCCTTAAGCAAGCCGTTTGAAACAGCGGTCAATGGTTCGGGAACAGTCAGTGAAATACTAAATACGAATTTATCATCCATGAGATCTTTGCATGGCCACCAGGAAGAGGAATAGTCAGGCTCGCTTAAAGTATATACAGCAGGCTCATTGTCAAAAGTTTTGAATCCAAATGAATCAAAGCTTTTATTTTCGGGAGAACCTTCATAACCTATGGTCACGGAAAAATTTTCAGCTTTCTTAATTTTATTTTTGGAATCAATTATTATATAATCGTTAATATGTTTGAAGGAAGCTTCGCTGCCGTTTAATTTTACGCTGTTGATCTTCATTGCTGATGTAAAGTTTATATAAATTTTGTTTAGCGTATCGGAAAGATTTAGTGAATTCATTTCAACATTTCCAAAAACATATTTCCTTGGAATATCAAACGAGAGTTTGATATCATATTTCTGTGCATCGTATAAGTTCTGATTAGCAACAATGGATGAATCTTCCTTCCTCTGCATCTGGGAGTTTCGTGCATTTTCATACTTTGAGGACAGTATGGTAAGACACTTCAGCAGCTCTTCTTTGTTTGAAACTGTTTTTATAACTTTAAAACCAACAAAACACCAAAAGGAAAATGACAACAGTACAATGGTGGATGCTATAAACAATATTCCGGACTTTTTCATGAAGGGGTCTACGAAGTAAAAAATTCTTTGTTTAGAACAAAAATATCTTATTAAAGTTTTTTATAATATACTTTTATTCTATCTCTAAAAATAAATAATAATTAGCTAATTTGAAAAAAATTAAACCAATTCATACAAATGATCAAATTAAAATCAATCCTTAGAGTGTTTGCAATTATGTTTCTATCCATTTCAATGTATTCATGTTTGTCGGTTGACAGGAACATTAAGATAAACCGTGACGGATCAGGTGAAGAGGTTTTAAAAATAACATTTCTTAAAGAATTCTATGAAATGGTATCCTCGGTATCTTCGCTCATGGATTCCACAAGGCGTGAAGGTTTTTTAGATTCACTTTACAGCGATGAAATTTTTGTCAGCAAGACACGCGAAAGCTATGACACAATTCCCGGGATAAAGCTTATTGATATCTTCGCGACGAGAAATCCAGACTCGTCAAACAGTTTTACGATCAAATATGCCTTTGACAGCATACAAAAGATCGGAGAGTCATTGGGGCAATTAAAGGACAGTAATGATAAATCACAAACCACTGTTAAGCTTACTCCCGACGGTAATGACATCAAGTTCTTATTTCTTTATCAGCAGGATGCACCTTCGGACATGCCGGCAAATGATTCTTTAATGGATGAGATGAAAAAAGGAATGGCTTCAATGTTCGGGACCGGCTACATAAACATTAAGATCGAATTCCCTTACAGGGTGATCTCTTCAAACGCTCTTTCGACCGATGGAAACACTCTGACCTGGAATTACCCCATGTCTGAAGTTTTTATGACAAGCAGCTTGAGACTCGAGGCAGACATGAAAGACGAATAACCGGAATCACCATGACAGAGTACATTGTATTAAATTTCTGTTTGATATCACTTTATTGTGCCGATGGTTCTTCTTAAAAAATATTTTCCCGATTCACTTATCTTTACTTTTCTTCTAATGATCGGGATAAAAATTTCCTATCATTCTCAGAATATAACCGATGTTGATTCATTTGATGAATCAATTTATCTTTTCCGCGGCACTACAATTAATCCTTTCATCAAACATCATCTCGACGGATTTTTTTACTATGCATGGTATAAGGTGCTTTCCTTATTTACGGCAGATAACTCCGGGCTTTTTTTTTTGAACTATAGCATTCTGCTTGTTCTGCCTGCACTATTGATCTTTATTTTTTTAAGGGTGATAAAGGTCAATCTGCTGATCGCGTTTGTGTGCGCATTGATCTTCCTTATTTCATCCGCCAATGTTTTTGTAATTCCTTTTATTACAAAATTTGCCTTTTGCGTGATCTTAACAGGACTGATGTTCATATATAAAATAAAAGGCAGGAGCAGCAAAATGCTAGCGGCAGTATTACTATCTTTTGTAATGATCTATATCAGACCTGAATTCATTTTTACTTTATTCGCCACTTCACTTCTGTATTTATTGCTTGTCATTAAAAATTTCAAATCAGGAAAAAAGAAGAGTGTATTGAAGGAAGTGCTTCCTTTATTTTTATTAATTCTTCTGATGATTTTTTTCAATCCTGTATCAAGACACAGGGCCAACGTTGCTTTTACACAGCATTATGCAAAAGACATACTCGAAAGGCCGTCGAAAACTTCTCCTGATCCGGAAAACAATACAATGCCCGGTGAGATAATGCAGGAGCATTTCTCGACAGAACTTTCAATGTCCGAAGCAATTATGAACAATCCAAAAAATTTCTTTGAACATACAGGATACAATTTGCTGAGGTTCCGGGAACATTTGTATGATGCCTTTCCATACCTTGTAATTCAAGATGATAATAAAATTTTATTTGTATGTTTTTATATATTTTTCACTGCCGTACTGCTGACGGCTATATATTTTTTTTACAAAAGGATAGTGAAGAAAAGCTTAGGACAATTTGCCCTGATCTTTTTCTTGTTTTTCGTGCCGCCGTTCATTTCATCAATCATTTATTATCCCCGTGTTCATTACATTATCCTTTGCATAGCTTTTATTTTAATATATCTGAGTAATGAGCTTTCATCAAGGGTTGCATCTGTTTTGTTGTTTAAAAAATATTCATTTCATGCCGCTATTATTTCAGGGTTACTGACTGTTTTCTTGCTCCCTTTCAGAGCGGGCTCCGCATCAATTCATGAAACCAACTGTACGATCCTGCACACTGCAATGGAATTAAATAAATTTGATTTTAAGGATGAAGTGAACTTTTTTGCAGTTGGTCCGGGAATAGTAACTTTTTTGAATAATGACTGGAAGTA
The DNA here is from genome assembly GCA_039934715.1 of Ignavibacteria bacterium. GTDB lineage: Bacteria > Bacteroidota > Ignavibacteria > Tepidaquicellales > Tepidaquicellaceae > JAGPCH01. The sequence goes on from JBDTLQ010000159.1 coordinate 3,125, forward strand.
TGTAAGTGATGAATTATTTGAAAAACAATTCAATAGTTTTGTTGATCAGTATAATATCAATCTTATATTAGTTAATGATCATTTTTATGCTCATCCGCTGATAAAGACCGATCCGGGTACAAATATTTTTTTAAAAGATACAGCGTTTGTCAGGATCGATATACCGGGATGCAGCTCCTTTCTTATGGCGAGAAAAGATATAGTAAAATGATTTCCGGAATTATTCTCATCCGCTGATGTAACATCATACAAATCTTTATTTTGCCAAAACTCATATCTCACAAATTATATGAAAAAAATTCTTTCAGGCATCTTCAAGTTTTAACACTTTACTTATCACATCAAAATCAAAACCTTTAGAGACAAGATGCCTGTAGCTTTTGTTTTTTTTATCGGCGCTGTCTTTATACCTTACTTTTTTTTTATACTTCTTCAAGACTTCTTTCGCCAGCTCAAATTCGGCATCACCGGAATAACTTTCAACGATCACATTCTCGGCGATCTCTTTCTCAATTCCTTTTTCCATTAGCTTTAGCCTTGCAAGTCTTTTACCAACGGGCTTATGAGCAAGCTTATCCTCAAGATAATTTTTAGCATAAGTATTATCGTCAATGTACTTTTGACCTTCCAGCACTTCAATGATCTTCGCTATGACAGGAACCGGAATTTTCTTTTGGCTGAGTTTTTTTGCAATTTCTTTTTTACTTCTCTGCTTGTATGACAGGAAAGAGTAAGCAACTTTCTTTCCAAAAGTAAATTCGTCAAACTCTTTCATTTCATCTATCAATTGCTCACTAAGCCTATCACCTGTTCTCAGCCCGTACTTAAGAATTGTGTCTTCAGACAGCCCGAATGAAAATTCATCATCAATAAAAATACTATAGCGATGCTTATCCTTTTTTTGCTTCTCTATTTTTGTGATCATCATGTATCCTTAAAATGACACGTGTGACACATATAGAAAATGTGCCACACGTCATAGAAAAAAAATTATACCTGAACTATTTTTTCTTTACTAATGCTTCTTCTTTTTTTGTTTCTTTTCCGTTCGTGGCATTTTCCAAAACATCCGACATGCCGATCGCAGCTCGCACTTCATTGAAAAGTTTTTTAAGAAGATCCCTGTCATCCTGCAGCAGCTTTTTCACACCATCTCTTCCCTGCATCCTGCTTTCACCGTAACTGAACCATGCTCCCGATTTCTTTATAATTTCCTTATTAACAGCCAGATCAACAAGATCTCCAAGCTTGGATATTCCTTCGTTGTACATTATGTCAAATTCCACTTCCTTAAAAGGAGGAGCGACCTTATTTTTTACGATCTTTACTTTTGTCCTGTTTCCGACAACTTCAACGCCGTCTTTTATGGCAGCAATCCTTCGGATATCCATTCTTATTGACGCGTAAAACTTCAGAGCTTTTCCACCGGTTGTTGTTTCCGGACTTCCAAACATAACCCCGATCTTCTCTCGAAGCTGATTTGTAAATATAAGTACAACATTTGATTTTGACACTGCAGCCGTTAGCTTTCTTAATGCCTGTGACATCAATCTTGCCTGCATCCCCATCACTGAGTCTCCCATTTCGCCTTCTATCTCAGCACGCGGCGTTAATGCGGCCACCGAATCAACTACGATCACATCGAGTGAATTACTTCTCACCAGTGTTTCGCAGATCTCAAGAGCCTGCTCACCGTATTCCGGTTGCGAGATCAGAAGGTTGTTGACATCAACTCCAAGCTTCTGGGCATAACCGGTATCAAGCGCATGCTCTGTATCGATGAACGCTGCAAGGCCTCCTGTCTTCTGAGCTTCAGCTATTATGTGTAAGCTTAAAGTAGTTTTTCCGGATGATTCAGGTCCGTAAATTTCAATTATTCTTCCTCTCGGAACTCCGCCGATCCCCAATGCTGCATCAAGCGAGATCGAGCCTGTTGATATCGATGCAATTTTCTGTATAGGTTTATCGCCAAGTTTCATGATCGCGCCTTTGCCGTGATCTTTCTGTATCTGCTCGAGAGCCATATCAAGCGATTTCATTTTTGATTCTCTGTCTTCTGCCATATTATTTATTTATTTAAGGTTTGTAAGTTTGAAGTGATTCAATATATCCAATTACTTTTAAAGTTTAAATATATTTTTGGGTTTTCCGGGGATGTCCGATCATAATTTTTGCACAAAAGATAAACAGATGCAGATTGCCTCTAAAATTATCTTAAATAATACGCTTTGTCAAAGTGTAAAAAATCCTTATTGTGAAAGTAATGTCTTTTCTCTTTATAATAAATTTCTCAAAGTTTAACTTATAATTAAAATTCCACATATTATAAATTACACCCATGAAACAATTTCTTATTATACTAATGGCATTCCTAATTCCTGTTTCGATCCTGAGGTCACAGGATGAAAGCACAAAATTGTTCAGTCTTACCGGTACATGGACAGGCACAATGCCGTGCGCGGATTGCGAAGCCATATCATATACTCTGAATCTGAAAAGAAACTATACCTTTCTTGATCAGATGACATATGAAGGTAAGAATGTTGATAAGCTCGTTTCCGACGGTAACTGGAAATTCCTTAATGATTCCACCATCGAGCTTGCTGCAAGCAGCGGTACAAAAAGTATCTACAGGCTTCTTCCTGAAAATCAGATGGTTATGCTCGACGACAAGGGAGATCCGATGCCCGCGCCTTCAGAGGATATGTTTCATTTAAAAAAATCTGCAGCAACAGGAGACGAAATGGATAATTCAAAATTCTTAATGGAAGAAAAAAGGAAGAGCGGGGTGAGATTTCTTGCGCATGGAAATGAACCGTTCTGGTCATTGGAGATCTATGCCGATAATAAACTAAAGTTTACTTCATTGACCGAGGTCGCTGAGATCACTGTTCCAACATCAAAGGTTATACCGCTGACGGATGTCACCGGATTTAATTATACAGGAACATCCGACTCTGCTTTGGTAAATGTAGATATATTTGCTGATGAATGCTCCGATGATATGTCGGGGGAAAAATTTTCACACCGCGTCATAGTCAATGTCCAGGGCACTCTTTCAAACATTATGAAAAGTTTTAACGGATGCGGGCATTATCTTTATGACAATGATCTGTCCCGTTCGTGGAAACTTACTAAATTCAAAAAAAATAAACTGGATCTCGACGATTTTGAAAACGGATTTCCGACAATGAACTTTGATCTGAGCTCGGCTTCGGTTTCCGGAAAAGCCGGCTGCAACAGTTATAGCGGTAAAGTTGAAGCGATGGACAATAAAATAAAATTCGGAGACGGTTTTATAACGACGAGGATGGCTTGCCCGAATCTTGAGTTCGAGCAGAAGTTCCTCGCCGCATTGAAAGGAAAGCACCTTACATATAAGATTGCTGATAACAGATTGATCTTAAGAGAAGGGAAAAAATTTCTAATGGAGCTTTCGGGGGTAAGGTAAACCAGGGCCGGCGATTTAAATCGCCGGCTCCAAGGCAAACCGTTTAAACGGTTTGCCCCGTGATCAATCTCGCATTAATTTCAAAATCCCACCTTTATCTCTCCATAAAAATTTCTCGTTGCTGCCGGTATCCAGTAAGGCACTCCATAGCTTATGCTGCCGTATGTTTCGTAAAGCACATCAAAAATATTGTTCGCCTTGAAATTCAATTCCAGATTTTTGAACAGCTTACTTTCAATTACCGACGCAAGATTTAACGACAAGCCCGCGTTGACAACTGTATAAGGTTCGATCACTTTATCAATGTATCCGGGGTCGTTCCTTAACTCCTGATTTTTTCGTTCATTCTCGGAATTGTCAAGATATTGTTTGCCTATGTGCTGAAGTGAAATGTACGCGCTGAAATCTTTGCGGAAAAAATTCAATGAGATGTTCCCGATCACATCAGGTGTAAGAAGTATCTTATTGTCGGAATAATTATTCCCGTAAATAATATTACCGGTTGAATCAGCACCGTTTATCTCTACATATTCTTTGAAATAATTCTCCGACAAATTCAGATTACCCGAGATAGAAAAGTCCCTGATGATCTTTTGAGTGAACGGTTTAATATCAACGCCAAGTTCGATCCCCATGTGTACTGACTTTCCTGCATTCCCTACAATCGGTTGTCCAACATTATCAAGCTGGCCATTGTTAACTATCTCATTGTTAAAATCCATAAGATAAAAATTCAGATC
>JBDTLQ010000160.1:0-7291 GCA_039934715.1 Ignavibacteria bacterium
AACTTATCACGTTCTTCATTATACTTTAAAAGATCATCTCCGTATTTTTCATTCAATTCATTTAGCTCCTCGGAATATCTTTGATAAGCGTTATCAGTCCGGTTTCTGTCAGCATCCTTGTCAAGAAATATATCATAAAAATTTATTCCTATGTATCCGCCGTTTTCCGCGATAGCTTTGATCTGTTCATCAGTCAGGTTTCTGTAATGCGGATTGATCGAATAACAGTCTGAATGTGAAGCAATGATGGGTGATGTCGAATTTTTTATCACATCCCAGAAACCTGCTTCACTAAGGTGCGAAACATCGATGAGCATTCCTGTTTCATTCATCTTCTTTATGACCTCGATCCCGAAATCTGTCAGACCTCCCTGACTTCCTCTTTCGGTTTCATCTCTTGCTGATGTGGAAATTAAATTTGAATTATTCCATGTCAGCCCGATGTATCTTACCCCCATTTCAAAAAAAGCGTTTATGTTCTCGGGATTATTTCCGATCGCGGTACCGCCTTCTATTCCTATCAGTCCGCAAAGTTTTTTCTGATCTGTTATTCTTATAATATCATCGTAGTTATTTGCAAACTCAAACTCTGCCGGGTTTTCATCAGCGAAACTGTGAAGCCTGTTGATCTGTGAAACTACAAAATTATATGACTTTTTTACCTGACTAAGAGGGATCCATACAGCGAATACCTGCACGTCAACGCCGCCCATCTGAAAACGGGGAAGATCGGATTGAGTGAAGCTGTTGCGTGTGTTAAAAGAAGCGCCTTTGTCATAAACTTTCCATATAAAATCATTGTGGGTGTCAACGAGTATCGCGTCGTAATGCAGCTGAATATAATTTATTGTTTCTGTACTGTCCTGTTTTATAGAGGGGGATTTTTCCAAATCTGTATTGTATTTTGAAGATTCATTAAAATTATTATTGGCTTTATGAACTAAAGAAATATTAACAGCTTCCGGATCTTCGCCGGGTTCTTCTTTCAAAAAGATGTTATTGGTAAATAATAAAACCAACGTAACTAAAGCAGCTGAAAGAACAATGATGGCTTTATGTTTTTTCATTAAATAAATTCATTAATCAGTTTGACCGCGGTCAGTATTCAAGGTCATCTTCAAGGAAAGAGGACTTATCGGTATTGATAGCGACCTTAGCGATCTCAATAAGACTTTCCGGGACGAAAAATTTTATCGGTCTCTTCGTTGCGATCCTTCCGAGCTCAGTGTTGAATGTCTCCATTGAGATAGCGATGTTATAGTCACCTGTCACTTTGAACGGAATCTCTTCGTCATTCAGTTTCGCGATGACAAGGTTTGCTTCCATTGGATCATATGTAACATAAACTTCTATCATTTATTATTTGATTGATTAAAGTTAAGCATCGGCGTAAGCTTCTGATCATAGGGTGCGATGACAAAAGAATTATTCGGTGAGTTTACAAGTTCTTTCAATGTTTCAATATACTTCCATTGCAAATATGAATTGCTAATGGTGCTGTTGATGATTCGTTGAGCTTCCGCGACACCATGAGCTTCAACTTCCTTCCGCTCGGCTTCCTGTTTCTCCTTCTGAAGTACGTACACCATCTGCTGTGCTCTCTGTTCGGCCGATATCTTTTCATCAATGGCTTCCCTTACCTTCAATGGCAGCTCCACATTTCTAAGTAAAACTTTTTCCAGAATTATCCCTCTGCCTTCAAAAGATCCTTCAAGCTTCTTCGCGACATCGTTAACATAATCATCTCGTTTGGATGAATATATATCGGTTGCGACAAAGTTAACTGCAATATCCCTTATTGCTGTTCTTATAGCCGGCAAAACAATTTTCGCTTCGTAATCAGAACCGATCGTTCTTAAAAGGTTCGGGGCTTCCTCTGCGCTGAGCCGGTACCAGACAGTAACATCAAGCAGCAAAGTAAGTCCATCGGAAGAAAGCGTTTGTATCGGATCACTCTTGTTAGTAATACTTTCATTCATATCTCTGTCATTGGAACCGCTCATTGTGTATGCCTGCGTTTTCACGTCAATTTTTTCAACGTCTACCAGAGGATTTATGAAATTCAATCCACTTCTAAGGATCCCATCCTGTACTTTACCGAATAATATCTGAACCCCAACCTCTCCCGGGCCGATCTGTACGAAAGATGCAAACAATATCGCAACAAGAATTCCTGCCGCGGCTGCGATCCGTAAAGTGTTCACTACTTTCAGAAGATTAAGATTATTGTGAAGCTGTCCACGGACGATTGTAAGAACAATTATCGTTACAACTAAAAATATTATAAATGCTATCATGTCGTTTTTTTTAAATTTTCAAAATTTAAATTTAAATTTAAATACGAATAGCTTCACGGCATTCTTTCGCTAGAGCTATGGTCTTGCTGAGATCATCACCAAGAACGGTTATGTGACCCATCTTTCTTCCGAATCGTGTTTCCTTTTTGCCGTAAACGTGTAAATAAACTTTCTCTTTTGATAAAAGCTCTCCTGCATTTTGAAGTTTTGACAACCCGTTCCTTTCACCAATTATGTTTATCATCACTGAATTGTTTTCCCGGAGCTGCGTTGAGCCCAGCGGAAAATTCATTATAGCCCGAATATGGTTTTCGAATTGTGAAGTATAACATCCCTCTATAGTATAATGCCCTGAGTTATGAACGCGGGGTGCCAGCTCGTTTACCAGTATATCGCTGCCCGTAAGAAACATCTCTATTCCCAACGTACCCGCGTAGTCAAGTTCGGTTACTACTTTTTTTGCTATCTCTTCAGCTTTCAACTTAATTTTTTCAAACTGGTCTTTTGAAGCTATTACAAAATTACAGATGTGATCTTTTTGAATTGTTTCAACAACAGGGTAAACTTTTATTTCCCCGGAGATGCTCCTTGTTACCTGTGTCGCAATTTCCTTGTCAAAGTTTACAAAGCTTTCACACATAAGCTCTCCACGGCTTGATAAACTTTCAAACGCTGTTTCAACATCCTTCTCGCTGTTAATAAGGTAATTACCTTTTCCATCATACCCCATTGTCCGGGATTTTAAAACCACCGGATAGCCGTGTTGCTTTGCAAAGTTCAGTATGTCTTTTTGATCATTGACCTCACAAAATTTCGCGACAGGGATATTTATCTTTTCTAAAGTTTTTTTTTGATAAAGCTTATCCTGAATGAGCCCGATGACTTTCGAACCCGGGAAAACTTTTTTTCCTCTGTCTTCCAGTGATCTGATCTTTTGAGGATCAATAAATTCGTTCTCAAGCGTAATGATGTCACAGCCTTCACTGAATTTTCTCAGACAATTTTCGTCATCCCATTCACCAGCGGTTTCATATTTTGTAACCTGACCTGCCGGGGAATCCGGATCTTTTGAAAGAACATGAAACTCAAACCCGTATTTATAACATTCCTCTATTATCATTCTCGCAAGCTGTCCTCCGCCAAGTATTCCGATCTTCACTTTAAAAATTTTAATGACAATTTTTTTGTGAAAAAATTACATGCCAAGGATGCTTCTGTACTCGGCTTTATTTTCAAGTATCTTAATTGCTTCCTGAAGCTGCTTGTCATAAGGGAATGTTACTTCTATCTGTTCGGACTCTGTTATGATTCTTGTGTTGATCTCATTGACAACGCTGGCGATTATCTCGTCCTTTGCAAGCTCGAACTCTTTCTCCTCACCTTTTTCAGTTTCTGCTTCAACTTTATCAAGAGTGTTTTGAATATCCATCTTATATTTTTTTTCCGATGCAATCTTCTCTATTTCTTTTATTTTCTTTTCTATCTGAGAATCATATGAGAAATCCACTTCCTGTAAAAAAGTTTTGAACTGGTTGTACAGTTCATCACTTGGAATTACCGCCTTTACGCCGGGATTTTTTTCAAGAAAACTATTTGTGAACTTGAAATACATGTCCTTCGAAAGCAAAGCCATGTGTATCTCACTTTCCGGCTCGATAATTACTTCAACATCCGGAGAAATCCCGCCGTATGCTTTTACTACCCTTCCATCAAGAGTTTTAAAATCAGTTTTCTCATATTTATCATTATCAACAAAAACACCATACTTATTTTCTTTGAAATAATTTTTTTCCTGTATCCATCTTCCTGACGGAGTAAAGTATTTTGAACCGGTAATTTTGATCTGGGACTTTCTATCAAGATCTTTTATCTGTTGTACCAGGCCTTTGCCGAAAGATTTTGTACCGACTATCACTCCGCGGTCAAGATCCTGTATCGCTCCAGCAACTATCTCTGAAGCTGAAGCTGTCCTGTTATTGATAAGTATGGCAACGGAAACTTCAGGTCCCACCATCGGATCTTCTTTGGAAAAATATTTTTTCTCGGAGTCTGCTCTCTTTCCTTTGGTCATCAAAAGCAGGCTGTTCTTCGGCACAACTTTGTTTAAAATTCCAATTGCCGCATCAAGAAGTCCTCCCCCGTTATTGCGCAGATCAATGATCAGTCCTTTCATTTCACCTGAAGACTTCAGTGTCTTGATAGCGTTCTCAACTTCACTTTCGGAAATATTTGTAAAACGGTCTAATCTTATGTAAGCAATGCCTTCATTCTTCGGCTCAATATATCCGAAGTAAGAAACATTTTTCAGAATGATCTCCTGACGCTCAAGATCGAAATCAACTACTTCACCGTCCCTGTCAACTTTAACATTAACTTTTGTCCCTACAGGTCCTCTGATCAGCGATCTCATATTATCGACCTTCTCCTTATTGAGAATACTGCCGTCAACCTCGATGATCTTATCTCCAACCCTCAGTCCCTTTTTCTGCGCTTCATAACCGTTCATTATCTCGGTTATATAGATCATGCTGTCTCTCACGCCGACCGTGATGCCTACGCCGCCGTACTTTCCCGTTGTGATCATATCTATCTGATCCCGGCTTCTTTCGTCGATATAATTGGTGTAAGGATCAAGCGTTGAAAGCATTCCTTCAATGCCCGCGGTAATGAATTTATCCGCATCGATCTCATCTACATAGTTCAAAGCGATCTCTTTATACACCTGTCCGAAAAGATCCATGTTCCTGTTTATCTTTTCATAGATGTCATCATCACCTGAAATATTTGTTCCAAGGAAAAATATTACGCTGAATAATAATGTCATCGGAATAAATTTCATAAAAATTCTTTTTGTACTTTTCATAATGTTTGTTTTTATAATTTCGGCTTTATTAATTTTAAAACTTTAGCGGCTTAACGCTGTTTGTTTCATTTTCAATTTCGTGATTATCTCCTTATGAATATCCGGGATTGAATTCGTGCCGTCTATAACAACAAATCTCTCTTTATTGTTTTTGGCTATCTGTAAATAACCTTCAATGACCTTCTTAAAATAAGACACTTCCTTTTGTTCGATCCTGTCCTCTGTCTTCTTTATCAGATCCTTACGCCTTATACATTCTTCTATACTAATGTTTATCAGGAAAGTTATATCCGGAATTAAACCTTCGGCCGCGATTTTATTTATGCTGTCAATAACCTCCGTGCCGATCCTTCCGCCATAACCCTGATATGCTGTTGAAGAGTCAGAATATCTGTCACTAAGAACAAAGAAATTTTTTTTAAGATGCGGAACAATAACTTCCGTCGTCAGCTGATGTCTTGAAGAAGAAAATAAAAGAAACTCGGTAAGGTATTCCATGTTAAGATTGTCTTTATCCAAAAGAATACTTCTGATCTTCTCGGATATGGCAGTACCTCCAGGCTCTCTGACAGAAATTACATTTCTGTTATTACTCATTAAATAATCTTCTAAAAGCTTAATCTGCGTCGACTTGCCGCTCAGGTCAATTCCTTCGAAAGTAATAAACATTCTTGTTTTGAAATCAAATTATACATTTTTTAACTATGATTAAATGATATTATTGAACTTGGATTATCGGAATTATCTGATATATAATGGGACGTCAATTAAGTTACTATTACTTTTTGATCATTGCTGGAAATAATTCAGCTGACTTTGTACATCGGATAAAGCCCTGATGTATTCAAGTAGACAGTTAGAAGTAAACCATTAGGAGTTACTTTATAACTCTACAGCTTTATAGTTTTATGACTTTTATAACTTTATAACTTTATAACTTTATAACTTTATAACTTTATAACTTTATAACTTTATATGCTCTGCACGGTCATACATTTTATCATTTAACGACATTAAAAATAAGCTCACATTGTCCCAGAAACTCAATTTAAAAATTAAAATTTAGATTATTATGAAACAGCTGATAATAATATTTATAATTTTAATATCAATTGATTCAAAGGCTCAGTATCCCGGAGCTTACTACGGATTTGAATTGTATGGAGCTGACGGAATGAGAGTTGATTCTTTAAGCAGGGAATATAAATTATATATTGATTCTGCGGGAGAAGGTCCTGTATCCATAGGGATTTGCGAGGACAACAAATTATGGAGACTATATAAAGGGGACAAGAATTTATATGTTGCCAGCGATATGGTTGTAGAGAGGTCATTGAATGGTGGTAAGGTTGAAAAGATGCGGCTGAAATTTCCTTCTCCGCTTACCGGCGGTAAGGAAAAGTATTATGCTAACCTATATATAGGAGTGATAGAATTTGCTCCCGGAACTTACAAAATAAGATTTCCCAAAACTTCGTCCGAATGGGACGCTCTTAAAGAAAAAGTATACTGCCCGGATGATTATAGCTTAAACAAGTATTTCGACATAAGCGGGTATCAGAAGATTGAATAATGTCTTCATGTCAAACGTCAGATACGAAACGCGAGACGCAAGACGCGAGACGCGAGACGCGAGACGCAAGACGCAAGACGTAAGACGCGAGATGTAAGACGCGAGATGTAAGACGCGAGACGCGAGACGCAAGACGCGAGATGTAAGACACGAAATATGAGGCGCTGAATAATTTCACTCCGTGAATTAATCGTTTGACATTTGACGTTACACAATTGACGTTTAGTGTCTAGCATCTTGCGTCTGACATCTGACATCTGACGTTTGACATTTTCATTACATCAATTCTTTAAAGGATGTCTCAGAAAGATCAATATTAAATTCAGCAGCAGGAAAGGTACTTCGATCGCTGCGCCTCTGAGATCCCGTTCACTTATCTGAAAACAGATCATCATTAATATTCCGGCTGCCATCAGAAAATTTCCCCAGACAAATGTACTTGGAAAAATTATCATTACTGTGCTTATTAAAGTTATCAGCCCCACACTCATCACGGCAGTTTTGTCAAATCCCCATCTTCCAAACATCTCCATCATCTCGGGTTTTGCGCTCAGCATC
>JBDTLQ010000161.1:0-7273 GCA_039934715.1 Ignavibacteria bacterium
TATATCAAGTGACGGGAAGCCTAAGGTCGGACTGGCTAATCCCGGATTCTTGTTTATATAGTTTGAATTCGGTGTGGCATCGTAGGTCGATGCAAACAGATAGGTGAACTCATATCCTCCGAGTACACTTGAATCCGGATTCCACGTGCTGCTGTTATCGGCATCCATAAATCCTACATTCATTTGTCTTGGCGCGCCACCTGAGGAATCAAGCTCATCTATTGCAAACACGCTGAACGGTATTACAACCATGTTGTTAAATGGCGTGTTTGAATAATTTGTATCCGTCGGTAAAAATCTGTAAGCCATTGAATTCTGACCAAAGATTATCTGTATGCGTCTCAATGGTCCGCCTATTAATATGGGACTTCCTGCTGCTATCGGTGTAAAGAATCCTCCGTTAGCTTTTATCCTGGAGGTACTGTTCCTGAACGTTCCCGTTGTCGGGAAGCTCATTCCAAGACTTCTGCTCTGGAATTGTCTGTTTGTTATTATCTTCGCTGTCTTGATCGCCGTGGTATCAGGAGCTGTGAACCACACATTACCCGATGGTTCGTATGTCCAGGCTCTTTGATTTGAAAATGTCCGGATATTATTTCCTCGATAAAAAATATCATCAGGGTCAACTATAATTCCCGAATCTCTAATTATATCATGAACCAGCAGAAAACCATTTACCGTTCTGGCAGTATCCAGCAATCCCGTAAAGTCAGTTTGATTCTCAAACAGTGTCGTAGTTCCACCGCCAGATGTTCTTGTCAATGTCCATGTAGGAATAGCAACTGTTCCTCCGTAAGTAGATGTATAATTTGCAGTGATAAGTTTTAGCGGATCAATTACTATCGGTATAGTTCCGAGATCTTTCTGATTTGTTCTGATCGTATCTCCGACATTGTAACTTACTTCTGTCCCCGCTGTAAGATTTTGCGGTATAACTTTTATAATGTTGGTCGAGGTAATAGGTGTTTCATTCACTTTAGGAGCAGAGAATGGTCCGCCGAGTGAATCATAATAGTAAGCAGTTACAACGATAGGATACTCTGTTCCGCTTGAGATGAACGTATTGTTAACATAGTCTCTGTCCATTACAAAGTATCTTGAGATACCATTGTCGGAACCTCCCTGAACAACATAATAAACAAATGTTCCGAACTGTGTATTAAATACACTGTCACGGATATCCGTTATACCATCCTTCTTGTCATACGTTGCCATTAAAACTCTGTCCGTAGCTTCACTGCCTGATGTTCCCGGCCTTATTGCATATACATTGTAACCCTGGAATCTGTATATCCCAAACGACAGTTTATTTGGAATTGAAATTTTTTCAGCTGTATCGCTCCATGAAATATAGATCTTTCCGTTGCCCGGTGCATATACACTTGTAGGGACTACCGGTGCAGATTCAGGAACCTGGAAATTGTTATCAAATATTCTTTGTGCAAGAGCATCTGTTGTTTTCAAAGTGGCAACACTTCCAAGATTACTGGAACCTCTTGCTATCACCTGCGCGACTAAGATGGTTTGTGTATCGCCGGGATTCATTAGAAACGGACCTGTGCTTTGAACAAAGCGTCTGTCCTGAGCCCCTGGGTTTAACCAGCCTGTACCTGCTACCGGATCCCCGTCAAAACACTTTATAGAAGTATCCAGTGAACTGGGATTGATCCATGATTCTCCGGTTCTCCATTTTCCTTCAAGAACCCTGTATGTTTCAGTATTTGTTCCAGGATCAGATGGTGAAGGATTGGTATTATTATAATAATTAAAAACTGACAGGCCAAGATCTTTCCATCCATGTTTAACAACGTAATTATTGCTTCCGATTGGATTGTAATAATAAATTGAATCCGCAGGGTTACCTGTTTCAACAATTGCACCTCTGAAAAAATCGAACCCGACTGCAGGCGGTGCAGAACCATATTCGCCGTCGTTGTTCGATGCATTGTATGTATATCCTAAGTCCAAAGTTGTATCGCATCCTACTTTATCGTCGCCGTCGTCTCCTATATCATCATCAGTCCATTGGGCAAGGTATGTCTGTGTCCAGACATTTGTGCTTCGGTTTACTATCCTGTATTCCTGAAAGACGATATTTCCCAGGGGACCGTTCACGTTATAAGCCCAGTTGGTTTGCATTATCTGTGCCTTCATTGAGCCTAAGCTTGACTGAGCGTTGATGTGGGGATAAGCGTCGGTATAAGAATAGAACATTGTTTGTGTTCCAAGGAAAAGCGGACGGCCAAGTGAATCAACATATGCGCCCTGACTTACCGGCCAGGTCAGATAATCCTCACTGGTAGTGTTGCCTTGTATGATATTGTATATTTTATAAGCAGGATCATCAAAGCCGGCTCCGTTACCTGCATCATTTACGTATCCGGGAAGAAAATCTGAAGTGAATCCCACGACTGCGGTTAAGGTATCGTTGCCAACTATGCATCCAAGCCATAATCCTGAAGAAAATCTCGCAAACTTTCCCGAACCTTTTGGCCATTCAAAACCGGGCCTATCGGATGCAGGATCCTTATTAAACGACCCGTTGGATCTGTACCATGTGCTTATCTGATTTGCATCTAGTTTTAGTTGACCTATAGATGCTGAAACGTGATCAGGGTTGGATAAAATTCGATAAGGGAAATTACCATTTACATTGCCTCCCGGCTGGTCATGTGGCATCGAACCGGTAAGGAGGACAAAGATAATTGGTAATACGAACACAACAATTCTTTTATCCATGATTTTTTTAATTAAAATTTTTTTTGTAAAAAATTTCATCGGTTACAATTATAATCGGTAAACTATTTACTCATGCCTCCTTTCAGTTATTTTTTATTAATAAAAAAACCCTCATAATAAATGATAAACATTTTTCATGAGGGCTGGATCTTGTAAGTATAGTAAAAAATTCTATTTACATTTTCAACGCTTTTCTCATTGCCAAAAATATTTTGCTCAGCCTCCAAAAAGAAGATTGAAAAAATCAGTGACATTAATTCCGTAAATATTTTTTATTGATCTTAAAATTGAAATGCCGTCGATCGAAACCATTACAGACCAATGAAGTATCCAGCTATAAATAAATGACCTGCTTCTTAACGCCTGTATCCCGAGGATCAGGCCTGCAAATATTGACGCGAACAATTCTATTTCCGGTTTGCCTTTATGCAAAATAAAAAAAGGGATCATCTGAATAAATATCGAGTAATAACCGAACCTGCTTTTTAAACCGAACAATGCGTAGCCTCTCCAGAAGAATTCCCACCCGAGCATGTATACCAGTATGCAAAGCTCATATACGACAAATATTCCGAAGCTCTCACGAACCTTGACACCTCCCTGCGGATATGTAGCCGCAAAATTCGGCGACCCCGACACGATCCATACGACGAGAAACATTACAACAAAAAATAATGCGAATGTTATCATTCCGAATTTTTTATCACCAAGTGTAAAGCCATAGTCGGAAAGCTTTTCCCTGAAGACTAGCTTTATGGAAAGCAGAGGAAGAATGAACATCAGTCCTCCGTCCGTAAGAAACCAGTAGATGCGTGAAAAGAACCTGTTCCTGCTGAAATTCTCGTAATAAAAATTCGGAGATGCAAAGACAAGCGAGAGAAAGGTTATGAACGCGATGGAAAGAAAAATGTAAGTGATCTTAAAGTCTAATTTCCTTATCTCATCCAGCAATGATCTTAACTCAGAACGAAAGTACTTTAACAATTTAAGTTACTGTTTGTTTTTTATTATATACTGAAGTTTCTGCGGATCATATTTCAAAAGACTTGTGCCGTCAGGAATAATTATTTCCGGTATAATGAAACCCAGGGTATCAGATTCAATTTTACCGAATTCAATTTCCGATTTGATATCAGATGAGCCGATCTGTGTCAGCTGTTCCACGCCTCCTCTGAGAGAGAGGCTGATCCTGGGGGGGATCAATAATACTTCCTTATCATCGGGCACATTGGTAACGTTCACATATACCTCATCAAAATTTTTTTCCGCTGAAAGCTGAATGTTATAACTGTAGCTGACCTGCTGTTTATTGATCCTTATAAGATTCGGGAGTGTATCCTTTATATTGACGACACCTGAAATATCCGAGTTCACATTGTTAATTATTTTTTCCTCGGTTGGTATGTACTTCATCTTGTTTACAATGTAAGAAGCTCCCTGAATTTTTACGGAATCCGGATTTAAGACCGGACTTCCAATGATATCATAACCTTCCTTTAATTTAACCTTTATATTATTTCTTACAGGAACAAGTTTTTCAAAGACCTTATCAAAATTTATGTTTATTGTATCGGGGCTGATCTCCAGTATTGAAACATTGGGCTGCAGGTCCAGACTCTCGTTTACATACTGTCCGGTAATTATCTTTGTATCCTTTTTCAGCTTGCTGATATCAAGATTATATTTAAGATCCTTTGAGATAATTAAATTAAGAAGATCCCATCCTTTGCCTTTGACCTTTACATCAATTGAATTCGGTATCTCTTCAATGAGTGCCTGGGATTTCCCGGTTTGAACTTCAACAGGGATCGAAATACTTAACGAATAGCTCAGATTAAGATTTATATAAAGCCACAGCGCAAGCGCGAATACAAAAGAGAGAATGAATATTCTTAAATTCTTTTTCATATGTAAAATCTTATTTTGGATCCAGCTGTACCTGCCAGTCCGGATTGCTTATCTCACTTCTGAATGTACTATGTACTAACCAGTAAACTCCCGTAGTAGACTGAAGCTCGATAAACACGCATTCTCCGCCGCCTTCTACATTATCATATTTCCATATTTCATAACTTTTTTTATCCGAGTTGAACGGATACTTTTCTATATCGTCAGGTTTCCCGTAAATGACAAATATTCTTCCTCGGTCGGTCTTCCATCCTTCCTTAAAATATTCCTGAAAAAGCCGGGTTGCCTCATTGATTCTTTTCAAATATGCAACCTTGTATTCGAGAACCTGTGAGTTTTGATTAACATCTCTGGCCGCCCATGTATTATACAAAAACTTTCTCTTATCGATGACAGATGTAAGGTCATCATATTTTGAGATTTGTTTATCACTTAAGATGTAAGTCATCTTTTCAAATTCATCGTCAAGCTCTTTTTCTGTCATTGTGATATACTCGCTCTTAAGAAATTCATTCTGTCCCGACTGAGTGACAACATTCTCCTGGTTATTGAAAACATAAAACTTTTTCTCATTGTTGATGTCAACGTTCTTTAAAGAATCCGTTAATGAAACTTTAAGAACATACGATCCCCTGCTCAGACTGTCAATTTTTATTTTCCCGTAATCGGCTTTCGAATCACCGGCCCGTTTCATTTTTTTTGTGTGGGACATTATCTCCCTGTTATTGAGGTCCGTGATGATGTAGCTCAGGTAGAAATCATCCGAAATATTCCCGGCGGACAAGCCATAAATTTCAAAATAGTAATACAGCTCATTAAGATTCATGCCATAAAGACCTGAAGGATTAGGAATGACATCAAGTGTATTCTTATAAAAGATACTTTTATCATCCGTTGCTTTCCTGACCATTGTTGATAATTCGATATCGCTTATCCTGATGCCCGGAGCTTCAATGTTATCAATTATCAGGTCACCTTCAAATGAGTCCTGTTTGGTAGTATCATTAAAATCACTACCTGTTATTTTTAGTTTGTAATTTCCTTTTGGAAGCAGGTAATTGATCTGCCCGATAAGTTTTTGATTAGAGTTTGCTGTATCGGTTAATACTGAAGGAGTTTTATATATATTTGAAAACAAAATGTTATTATTTGAACCGTCTGTTATCGAAATGTCAATAAGTACGTTACCTTCGAAATTATTTCCGTTTTTTACATGCTTCAGTGATTTCTGATTTACGGAATAATAAACTTCCAGTATGGACTTTCCGTCTTCACCTTTAAACACTGCATAATCAAAATTGAAATAAATATTATCGCCTGCAAAAGCCGGAGCACAGGAATAAAATACAAATAATAATATTAATAATATCCTTTTCACCTTAAAATAATTTTAAATTAAAAAGGTAATCAAATAAATTGATTACCTTTTTTATAAATATGTTTGTTAATTAAATCTATCTTTACTATCAGAAACCAAGACTTATTGTGAAATACTGATTATCGTCAAGTTTTTCCGCCATCTTGTATGCATAATCAAATCCGATGTTGAAGGTATTGCTTGCAGCATAATTTAAACCGGCTCCAAAACTTGGTCCTGTGAATGCTCTGTCGTCACTATTATCACTTCCAAACTGGTAACCGCCTCTTAAATAAAACAGTTTATTGAAATTATATTCCAGTCCGAGGTTGTAATCATCTGTTGAGAAACTGTTATTCTGGAATGTTCCATGAACCATCAGATTGTTTTTCTTATCTAACCTGAAATCATAGCTCAGACCAAGCGACAAAGCAGTCGGCATTTCAAAATCCGCAAGATTAATTGAACGCGGCTCATTGCTCGATCCAACCGGTGTTCCTGGTGGCTGAAAGAATTGTTCCAGATCCGCTCCTGTATATGATAATGCAGGTCCCAGATTTTTTAAAGCAACTCCGAATTGAAGTCCTGAACCTGTTACATTGTACTGCAGACCAAAGTCAAAAGCTACACCGCTCTGTGTTTCTCTGCTGATCTTGTTATAGATCAGTTTAGCAGTAGCGCCGAAAGAAATTCTGTCTGTCATATTTCTTGCAAACGTCAAACCGGCATTTAAAAATGTCGGTGAATATGTTTCTCCGGTACCGTCAGGACTATTTGCTGTTGTAACTTCGATATCACCGAAGTTTAGAGATTTCACTGAAACACCAAATATTCCGATGTTTGCAAGCTTATACGCCCCTGCGAAATAGTTTACATTTATGTCTGCAATGTATATCTGGTTTGAAAACATTGCTTCACCTGTTTTTGAAGACAAATTGGATAACCCGGAAGGATTCCAGTAAAGTGCATCCAATCCTGATGTGGTTGCTAAATTAGAACCTCCCAGAGAGGTACTGATTGAGCCAACCGGTATCAATAATTCTCTTGCAGTTGAAAGACCATATTTATTTTTTGGTCCTGCATACAGAAAATTGCTAATTAAGAGGGTCGTTAAAATTATATAGAAAATTATTTTTTTCATTTTTTCTCCTTAGATTAAAAACTTTAGTTTTTTATTATGCCTGCTGAAATTTATCAGCAGGCATAAAATAATAATTAGAATGTATCTATTCTTTCTTCAGGTGTAAATATAGCGACTTTCAAAGTTTT
>JBDTLQ010000162.1:0-7267 GCA_039934715.1 Ignavibacteria bacterium
AGAGATGGACGAATGCCATGGTTGTCGCGACTTCCCTTTCTCCATTGCCGTGATAAAATTCTTTGAACACATCATCAGAAGGCATCTTCAATGCGGGCGCCGACTCGCCGTCTCTTTTTGGTAAAAAGCCGCCAAGCTCTTTCCTTCTTTGCATTAAATATTTTGTTTCTTCACTGTCAGGCGCCGGTCTGTAAAAAGGAGCCTCAGCTACATCTTCATCCGCAATAGGAATTCCGAATCTGCTTCTGAACACACGAAGTTCCTGCTCATTCAATTTCTTCTGCTGATGTGTGATATTTTTTCCTTCACCGGCTTCACCGAGACCATAACCTTTGATAGTTTGCGCGAGAATCACGGTTGGTGAACCTTGGTGTTCGACAGCAGCTTTGTATGCAGCGTAAACTTTCTCCGGATCATGACCGCCGCGTTTCAATTTCTGAAGCTGCTCATCAGAATAATTTTTTACAAGCTCAAGGAGTTCAGGGTATTTTCCAAAAAAATCTTTTCGTATAACATCGCCTCCGGATACAGTATATTTTTGAAACTGACCGTCAACTACTTCATCCATTCTTTCAACAAGCATTCCATCCTGATCTTTGGCAAGCAGAGGATCCCAGTCGCCTCCCCATATAACTTTTATCACATTCCATCCGGCACCTCTGAACACTGCTTCAAGTTCCTGAATGATCTTTCCGTTTCCTCTTACCGGTCCGTCAAGACGCTGCAGATTGCAATTTATAACAAATATTAAGTTGTCAAGCTTTTCACGCGATGCGAGAGTTATCGCGCCAAGTGATTCGGGTTCATCTGTTTCACCGTCACCAAGAAATGCCCAGACCTTTTGTTTAGAAGTATCTTTAATTCCTCGGTCTTCGAGATAACGGTTGAACCTGGCCTGATAAATGGACATGATCGGAGAAAGCCCCATAGATACTGTGGGATATTCCCAGAATCTTGGCATCAGCCAAGGATGCGGATAGGATGAAAGTCCTCTGTCGGAAGAAAGTTCTCTCCGGAAATTTTTCAGATCATTTTCCGAGATCCTTCCTTCCATCATCGCTCGCGCGTATATTCCCGGCGCAGCATGTCCCTGAAAATAGATTATGTCGCCGCCGCCCGGATCATTCTTTCCCCGAAAGAAATGATTGAATCCGATCTCATATAATGTCGCGGATGAAGCGTAAGTAGAGATATGTCCTCCTATCCCGCTAAGCTCACGATTGGCACGAACAACCATTGCCATCGCGTTCCATCTCAAAATGCTTTTAATGCGTCTTTCAATTTCACGGCTGCCCGGAAATACAGGCTGCTTATCCGGAGGGATTGTATTAATATAAGGAGTATTCGCGGTAAAAGGAATTTTTACACCCTTTTCCTGTGCTCTGATCTGCAATTTTCTTAACAGTTCAGTGACTCTTTCAGGACCCTGTGTGTGCAAAATGTAATCGAGAGATTCGAGCCATTCTTTGTTTTCAATTTCTTTTAATTTCCTGTCGTCGGTGCTCATAATTAGTTTAGTGAACTTATCTAAAAATACTCATTTGAAAGGAAAGAGGAACGGGAAAAAATTACCACTTATGATAATTCTTTAATCTACCGCAAAAATCCGGAATAGGTGGTGAAGCAAACTTATAATTTGCTAATACTTCTAATTTAAATTTATGTGAAGACGGCGGTAAATCCAAAATATTTCATAAAACATACGACCCCTTGAGGGTCGTGAACAACTGAATACAAATTTACTATAAACATTCAATCCCATCGGGATTGAGCATCAGATGTTTAACCTTGCCTCCTTTCCATTATTTCCCCGAATTGGTCAATCCTGCCCTCATCTATGAGAAATCTCGAGCATGCTGAAACCTAGCTTTCGAAATGAAGACGGCGGGTAAATTCCAAAATATTTCATAAAACATACGACCCCTTCAGGGTCGGTGAACAACTGAATACAAATTTACTATAAATATTCAATCCCCTCGGGATTGAGCATAAGGAATCTCCATAACAAAAAATATTTTTCATTATCTTATGTATTTTGATCTTAGAGAAACCGCACTGTTTAATGAGTTCTATGGGCAGTCATTGAATGTTAAATAGTTGTTTCTAAAATATAAATTTAATAGTTTATAATAAATTTAAATAAAATGAAGAGCATAATTTGCATTATAATAATATTCCTGACTATCTCATTCACTGATACTTTTTCTATTGACACAGGTAAAGAAATTTCAGATTATGTAGGCGGGAAAGTCATTGATGAAAGAAATTTCCCTGTACCCTTTGTTAAAGTTATCATTAATGGTAAAGAAGCTGAAACCGATAAGTCAGGCAACTTCAAAATACTGGATATAACATATCCTTATGATGTTGTCATTGCAGATAAGTCAAGCGCTACTGCGGTTGTGTATAAAAATCTTTCCATCAATAATCCTGATCTTATTTTATTCGGCAATCCAAATCCCCAAAACTCTCTGAGTGCTGTCATCAAAGTAAAATTTCCGGAAGTGCCAACCGGCAGTTCGGCTGTAATAAAATTCATAAGCACTGACGTTTTTTATTGCGGGGATGCTGAGATTTCCCCCGGGGAAAAAAGTAAAACTCTTATTGTTTACTGGCCGGCTTCACAAAAGACCATTAACGGGAATGTGATCCTGCTTCAGAAAAATTCTACAAAGTATGAGCTTTACAGTGATGTGCCATCTTCATTATATGAAAACCCGGTTCCGTTCAATGTTACTTTCTCAAAAAAATCTTCAAACGATACTAAGACCTCTGACCTTACGGTTTTCCTTTCTATCAAAGACATAAAAACAAAAGGATATTCTATCTCCGCGGATTTCCTGGCTTATTACAGGAATTCACAGATGATGCTGACCAGACAGGAAGGAAATACTTTCAACACTAAAAGTATAATCCCTTCGACCCTTCCGCTGTCATACCGTTTGAAAGTATCCGGCTTCGCGGATTACGGTGACGGAAGCGGTTTCGCTAATTCAGTTTATTCGAAGCCAGGAGCTACAGTAAATCTTCAGACCGAGTCTCCGCCAGAACTTCAGACACCGTCGGATAAATTTTTAGGTGCGAGCGGGAACACTCAATTTAATTATTCACCCGGATCCGGGGCAGGGATTTTTGTAATTCAGTTTCACAGTTCTAATCCCGAAATAAATTTTTATGTTGTCACAAGCGAGCGCAATACAAGACTTGACTATCTTTCAAGAGAAGAATTCAGAAAAGCCGGAAGTGTGGAGTTTAAATGGAGTGCGAAAAAATATTTAACATACTTTTCGGTCAATGAATTTGTAAAGCCGCTTGAATTCAGGAATGATATCGGATACAAAGCTGTCCTATATTCAACCGAGCGGACATTCATGACGGGGTATTATTAGAAATATTATCTTTAATAAATTTCTTATTGTTACGCCAGTCTTTGCGCACCTTCACGAATAATTCAAGATAGACCTTCTTGTTGAGAAAGTTCTCGATCTCTTTGCGGGCTCTTTCACCGAGTCTTTTTATGTCCTCACCTTTTTTTCCGATCACAATTATTTTTTGTGAATCTCTTTCGAGAATTATCTCAGCGTTGATATATACAAGATTTTCGCTGCGCTCTTTGAACTCCACAAGATTCACCATCACACTGTATGGAATTTCTTCGTGATACATGCTGAGGATCTTTTCACGGATGATCTCGCTTACAAAAAATTTTTCAGGCTTATCGGTTATCGTATCCTTATCATAGAAGAACTCGCTTTCAGGAAGATACTTTAAAATTACCTCCTTAAGCTCTTCGATATTGTTTCTCTCCGTTGCCGATACAGGAACGATCTCATCAAATGAAAAATCCTGTTTGAGCTTTTCCATTACGGGGAGTAACTGATTTCTGTTGATAAGATCTATCTTATTCAGTACGATTATCATTTTTTTATTTTTCATGTACTCTCCGAAATCCTCATCAACCTTTTTCATATCTTCGTAGTTTATTTTAGCAGCGTCAACTATATGAACGATCACATCAGCTTCTTCCAGCGAAGTTTTTATCTCCGCCAGCATAAATTTCTGCAGCTCATACTTTGGCTCAAGAATTCCCGGCGTGTCAATGAAAATTATCTGATAATCTTCTTCGGTGAGTATGCCGAGGATCCTGTCACGTGTTGTCTGAACCTTCCGGTTGACAATTGAAAGATTGTAATTGAGTAATGCATTGATGAGCGTTGACTTTCCTGCATTCGGCTTACCGAAGATTGTTACAAATCCCGACTTCTTCATTTTATGAGTTAGTTAATGATCTTTATCTGATCTTTTGAATTAAGAATTACCTGTGGTTTATTTTTGTAAGTAGTGATCTTTCCTGTCACGCGCACATTTTTTCCTTTAAATTTTGAAAGATCCCCAAACTCTTCCATCCTGCCCGCAAATATCGCGCATGTAAAGAGGTTCTTCGGAAATTTATTCTCGAAATTTAAGTAAGCGACTTTATCACTCAGATAAATGTCAGCTATGAAGCCATCTATGTTCAATGAATCACCGACGTGCTGCTTGACTTCTTTAGAGGAAATTGTTTTTAAAATTATGCTTTCACCAGAAGTTGGTCCGGCAGATGTATCCGGATCCGTAAAAGTGTTTACTTCTGAGTGTTTAACTTTTATTACATCGGTATTTTCTTTTTTATCACAACCGGGGAAAAGTAATATAGAAAGTACAAATACTAAAAATAAATTTTTCATATTATCACTCCTTATTTATCGTTTATCATATTTTAAAAAAATCATCATATCACCATACGTCTTGCGTCTCGCGTCTTGCGTCTTGCGTTCTACTTCATCTTGCTTCTCGCGTCATTCAAAACTGTTGCAAAATCTTTTTCAATGCCGGGGTCAAGGCTAATTGCTTTTTCGAGATCGTTTACA
Organism: Ignavibacteria bacterium; assembly: GCA_039934715.1. Lineage (GTDB taxonomy): Bacteria > Bacteroidota > Ignavibacteria > Tepidaquicellales > Tepidaquicellaceae > JAGPCH01. The sequence continues at coordinate 4,911 of JBDTLQ010000162.1, forward strand.
GACCCGCTGTAATTTCCCGTCTGATAATATGCAAGCCCTCTTGCAGAATACGCGGCTGCTTTATCGGACACATTTGAAATATAAGTTGTAAGATCTTTTATTGCATCAGAATAATTTCCCATTGAAGCCAGAACCTGTCCTCTGATAAAATATGCATCAAGCAAAGCAGGGTTGATAGATAAGGCGCTGTTGAGATCCGATATCGCCATTGAATAATCGTTTTCCTGTTTGTACACGAGCGCTCGGTTAAGTAAAGCTTCGCTGTATTCCGGATCAATGTTTATCGCCGAGGTAAAGTCTGAAATTGCATCCGGCAAAAGATTCAACGCGGTATTGATCAGACCTCTTATATCATATGCTTCTTTATAATCCGGACTATTTTCAATTGCTGCTGAAGCATCCTTCTGCGCATCGTTAAAGTCTCTCAAATAATAGTACGCGACAGCCCGGTTGTATCTTCCGACCGCGTTCTGAGGATCAGATTTTAAATACAGTGTCAGATAGTTTACGGCGTCCTCATAAGCTCTTGCTTCATTCGCGGCAATGCCTTCATTAAGGTATTGAGAAGGTGCCTGTTGGGAAAAGATCTTTGTTATGTTTACAAAAAATATTATTGCGCACAGTATTAAAAAATTCTTCATGTAATTGCTGAGAGTTTTAATTAAAGAACTTGCGGAAACAATTTCAGTTTTAGGGGGATTTTTTGAAAGCCAAAAAAAAATAGCGTCCGGGGTAATTCTTAGAAAAAAATGTTTTTGGAAATTTCCAGCTGGATCCTTTGAATCGGAATTTATAAAAACTGAAGAATCACTTTGAGAAAAAAATGCTGAGAGGAAAGGAAGTTTAGACAGACGAAAATAGTAAGTTTAAAAAATATTACTTTCCTGTCATATCCATATATTTAGTTTGAAAATACCAGGGCTGAATCTTTTACTTATGTTAATCTAAATGTCATACTTTCAATAACTCCACTTCCATTGTTTGTAATCATTTACCAATCCTGCTTTGACGGGATTATTCAAAACATACCGGATTATATTACCCAATTCCTTTTCATTTCTAACCACGTGGTCATAACTTTCATGCTGCCAAAAAGAACCGGTTCTTTTTAATAATATGTTTGAATTTCTTGCTGTTGATCCTTTTATTAATCTTAAAATGTCGGCTAAAATATATTCTTTAGTTTTTCCTTTAAAATTTGATTTAGAAGTTACCAGGTCTTCATAAAGCTTAATAACAAGATGAACATGATTAGGCATTATGCAATACACAATTAACTCATACTTGGAATTATCAAAACTATGAATCTTATCGGAAACTATTTTTGCAACATCATCTATTTTAAGCCAGTCAGGTCCTACTAAATTTGAATCAATTAAGTTATCAAATTTAGCAAAATGCTTCTTTTGCAATACATACAATTTATCATAAAATCCGGACTTATAAGCACTGAATGAACTTGTTAGTTCTTTCAATTCTTTCTCATAATCAGTTCTTAAACTATACAACTTTATTAATGGTATGGAGCCGGAAAGACGAAAAGTTATAAAAAATGTTGCACCATCAGGTTGGTAATGAGGTAAGTTTCTATGGTAGTAGGTCATAATGTGTTCATCTTAATCAAAATAGTAAGTACATCTTAACGTTCACTATTGTAGCTTAACATTTGTGTTGAGTGTTTCCTAATCCATCTTAATGTTTGGCTACATTTCCTTAAACAATATAGATTTTAATTCGCATTCTTTCCGCAACATAAATGTTGCACTACATAGCGCAACATTCTGCAACATAAATGTTGCACTACATTCCGCAACATTCTGCAACATAAATGTTGCACTACATTCCGCGACATACTGCAACATAAATGTTGCACTACATACCGCGACATTCTGCAACATAAATGTTGCACTACATACTGCAACATTCTGCAACATAAATGTTGCACTACAATGCACTTACGCAACATAAATGTTGCACTACAATGCACTTACTCAACATAAATGTTTGCGCTACATTCAGTAATTATCTATCTGTGCTCTCTGAAGCTTTCCGGAGTAATCGATATAGACCGCTTTCCATTCGGTATAAAAATCATAAACCGTCCAGCCGCCTTCGCGGTGGCCGTTGCCGGTCTGCTTCACGCCACCGAATGGCATGTGAGCTTCGGCTCCTATAGTTGCCCCGTTTACGTAAGTGATCCCTGCCCTGATATCCCTGATCGCTTTGAAAGCATCATTTACATTATTTGTAAATATGCTGGATGATAATCCGTATTTCGTATCATTTAAAATATTTACCGCGTCTTCAAGATCGCTGCATTTGATCACAGAAAGAACCGGTCCGAAAATTTCTTCCTG